>JANREL010000120.1:0-10140 GCA_030758355.1 Polaribacter sp. | reverse complement strand
CTGACAAACGTTTTACACTTTCTGAGACTACCAAAAACATCCTTTCTGAAATAAAAACACCTTTGTATATCACCATTTATCTAGAGGGTGATTTTCCATCAGAATTTAAACGTTTACAGACTGAGACTAGACAATTTTTAGAAGAAATCATCTCAGAAAATTCGAATATTATAATTCATTTTGAAAATCCTGATGATCAACGTGAAGCATTGATAAAAAAAGGCATGATGCCAAGTCAGCTAACAGTTCAAGAAGAAGGGAAATTTTCTGAAGCTATTATTTTTCCTTGGGCTGAAATCAATTTTGAAGAAAAAACAACGCTTGTTTCTTTATTGCCAAGTGCAATTGCCATTTCGCAAGAACAACAATTGGAAAAAGCCATTGAAAATTTGGGATATAGTTTCAGCAATGCAATACATGCTATTTCACAAAAAAAGACGAAAAATATTGCCATTATTACTGGAAATGGTGAATTGCAAGATATTTTTCAATATAGCTATTTAAGCGAAGTTGCTAAAAAATACAAATTAGCCAAATTTACCTTGGATTCTGTAGCCTCAAATCCAGCTCAAACTTTAGAAGATTTAGCCACTTTTGATCTGGCTATTATCGCAAAACCAACAGAACAATTTAATGAAAAAGAGAAGTTTACATTAGATCAATTCATCACAAATGGCGGGAAAACCTTGTGGATGTTAGACAATATACAAGCTGAACAAGATAGTTTGAGTAATACTGGAAAAATGCTGGCATATCCATTAGACTTGAATTTGACTGATTTGCTATTTTCATACGGAATTAGAATAAATACCTATTTGATCAAAGATTTGTATGCTGCAAAAATCGCTTTGGCAACTGGTAATATTGGCAATCAACCTCAATTTCAAAATTTTGATTGGTTTTTTCATCCCCTTGTGAATGGGAATCCAACACATGTCATCACAAAAAACATGATGCCTGTACGTTTGCAATTTGCAAATCAGATAGACATTTTGCAGAGTAATCTTAAAAAAACGTTGTTGTTACAGAGTTCGGTTTTGACAAAAAAAGTAGGAACTCCCACAATAATTGAGTTACAGTCTATTGCAGAAGAACCCAAAGAAGAAGAGTATCAAGATGGAAATCAGTTGTTTGCCATTTTATTAGAAGGGGAATTTACATCTGCATACAAAAACCGAATCAAACCTTTTGAAACAAGCCTTTTCAAAGGAAATTCAAATGAAAACAAAATGATTGTCATTGCTGATGGTGATGTTGGAAAAAATCAATTATTAAAAGGAAATCCCTATGATTTATCAAGAGATAAATGGACTAATGAAACTTTTGGCAACAAAGATTTTCTACTGAATTCTATTGATTATTTATTGGATGATGTTGGTTTGATGCAATTGAGAAACAAAACCATAAAAATTACAAAATTAGACCAACAAAAAGCCTATAAAGAAAGAACATTTTGGCAAATTTTCAATGTGATTTTACCCCTGGTTTTATTAGCTTCATTTGGAATAATTTTCAATTATTTAAGAAAAAGAAGGTATAGTTAATGTTTTTTTTAGTTTTAAGTTTTTATTTTTTAGTAGAGATTCTAAATTTTGAAGTCAGAATTCCAAAGTAAATCATCTACCAAAAATTGGTAATTCAGTGTTTTTTGTAATTTTTCTGAAGAAATAATTTTCCAATTTAAAGCTTCATTTTCTTCGAATATTGGTGTCTCAACATTTTTGGTTTTGCAAGCATTTTCATAAAAATCTTTTCTTGTTGGATGATGGTTAGAGCAAGCATTAAATGTTTCTCCAAAATAGTTTTGCTCTATGATTTTTTCAATGATTGCAATACAATCTGTCAGATGAATCATATTTACAAATCCATTTGGTTGTGGTATTTTTCGTCCGTTTTGAAACCAATTTGTAGGATGTCTTTCTCCTCCAAACAAACCTGAAAAACGAATGATTGTGGTGTTAAAATGGGTATTTTCTCGAAATAAATTTTCAATAGTCAGTAAAGGATGTTCTTGAGTAGCATCATTTTCGGTCATTATTTTATTCAAACTTGGATATACAGAAGTCGAACTTATGAAAATTACTTTTTGGATATTTGCTTCTTCAATTTGTGAAATCAACCTTTTAAAATCAGCCTCATTTTTTGAGGTGATTGCAATGATTAAAATTGATACATCTAAAAAATCTTTGTTGATTTCTTGTTGAGAAATATCCACCAAAAAAGAAATGATATTTTCAGCAGCTAATAATTTCAATTTTTCATCAGAAGTTGTAGATCCTTTCACTAAATATCCTTTCGAAATCAAAAAAACAGCTAAAGGTTTTCCTAACCAACCACAACCTAAAATACTTACTTTTTGCATCTAGAAACCATTGTATAATTGCAAATATACGTTGCTTTTTTTATGTTTTTATTAACAATTGCTATCTGACTAAATCGTAATTTTGAATACCTATTAAAATTTAAATGTTATGAAAAAAATTATACTAAGTTTATTTATTACAGCTGTTGGATTTAGTGCCAATGCGCAAATCAAAACACCTCAACCAAGTACTTCTCAAAAAATTGAACAAGCTGTAGGTTTAACAACCATAACTTTAGAATATTCAAGACCAAACATGAATGGTAGAGCAATTTTTGGAGATTTAGTTCCTTATGGATCTGTTTGGAGAACAGGAGCAAATGCAAATACAAAAATTACTTTTTCAACAGATGTTACTATTGATGAAAAAAGTTTGAAAAAAGGAACCTATGCCATTTTTACAAAACCAAATCAAGAATCTTGGGATGTAATTTTTTATTCAGATGCTACAAATTGGGGAGTACCAGGAACTTGGGACGAATCAAAAGTTGCGTTGCAAACTACTGTAGATGTTCAGGAAATGCCTATGAATATTGAAACTTTTACCATGACTTTTGATGATATAACAAACGATTCAGCATATATCGGAATTCTTTGGGAGAAAGTTTATGTTGGCGTTAAATTTGAAACTCCAACTGATTTGATGGTAAGTTCTCAAATCGAAAAAATGATGGCAGGTCCATCCGCTGATGATTTTTATGCTTCTGCAGTATATTATTTACAATCAAATAAAGATATCAAACAAGCGCAAGAATGGATTGACAAAGCTGCTGAAATGACCAAAGACAAACCAAGATATTGGTTTTTACGCCAGCAATCATTGATTCATGCAAAAGCAGGAAACAAAAAAGGAGCAATCGCTGCTGCAAAAGCTTCATTGAAATATGCTGAAGAGGGAAAAAATCCTGATTATATTAAAATGAATAAAGATTCTTTGAAAGAATGGGGATCATTATAAATTGATTTTCATTCATAAAAAAAAAGTCCCAATTAAAAATTGGGACTTTTTTTATCATTAATATTTTAAACCAATACAATTTCTAACTGTATCTAAAGTTTTCATTAAGGTTTTTGAAAACTCAAAAGTCATCAAATTACTTTCCTTTTTATTTGAATTTAATAATTGGTTAAAATGCTCAATTTCATAATTATAACCATGAATTGTGTAATCAAAATCAATCGTTTCTTCTACATAATTTTGTAAAATAGTAACATTACTTGGACCATGAAAAGGCCTATTAATTATTAAAACTGCAGTTTCAAAATGAAATTTGGCCGTAATTGGGGTGTTTTCTAAAAGTGTACTTTTTAAATACGCCTTGGCATTCGCATACTGAAAAACCATGCTACAAGATGAATCAACACCATTTTCAAAAAACGTAGCTTCTGCCTCAATTTTTTCAGGAATTCCTAAGGTAGAAAGCGCCGCAAAAATGGGATAAATTCCAATATCCAATAAACTTCCTCCTCCAAGTTCTTTTCTAAAAACCCTATTTAGTAAATCGTAAGGTGCATAAAATCCGAAATCAGCTTCTAATTTTTGAATTTTTCCGTATTTTTCAGAATTTACAACATCAATAACAAATTGATAATGAGGTAAAAAACGCGTCCAAAGTGCTTCCATCAACAAAGTATCATTTTCTTTCGCTACTTGGATCATTTCAGAAACTTCATTATAATTCATAGCAAAAGCTTTTTCACACAAAACCGCTTTTTTGTGTTGTAAACAAAGAATGGATAACTCTTTGTGCAAACTATGTGGAGTTGCAATGTAAATCGCATCGATTTCAGGATCTTTGGCTAATTTTTCATAGGAATCATACGCAATTGTTGCTTGAAAAATTTGGGCAAATTCATCCGCTTTTTCTTGATTTCTTGAGGCAACTGCATGCAACTCACATCCAGAAACTGTTTTTAAATCTAAAGCAAATTTGTGAGCAATTTTTCCCAAACCTAAAATTCCCCATTTGATAGTTTTAGTTGCTGACATATCCAGTTACTTTTTGTGAAAATTGAAATAAAACGGCAATCAACATAACCAAAACACAGCCCAATAAATTGAGCCATAAATAAGGTAAATAATCTAAATACCAGATAATTATAATCAAAAATTGAGTGATAATTGCTGCTATAAAAACTGCATTTCCTTTCACATATTTGATGAAAAATGCCAACAGAAAAATTCCTAAAACATTTCCATAAAAAATAGAGCCTATAATATTGACTAATTGAATCAAATTATCAAACAAATTGGCAATACAAGCCACTGAAATTGCAATAATCCCCCACAAAAGTGTGAACCATTTAGATGCTTTTACATAATGGCTTTCACTTTTTTCAAATTTGTTACTCCGTTTGTACAAATCCATGGCAGTTGTACTTGCAAGCGCATTCAGTTCAGAAGCTGTTGATGACATTGCTGCAGATAAAATTACTGCCAATAATAAACCAATCAAACCTTTAGGTAAATTATTCAAAATGAAGTGAATAAATACATAATCTTTGTCATTTGATTCAATTTTTTCTAATGGATTTTCCATATTGATTTTATCAATAATTACTTTTGAAGCTTCTTTTAGACTAGCATCTTTTGAGTTTAACAATTGAATCTCTGCTATTTCATGTTTTTGGATTCCATCTGTTAATAATGCTTTTTTGATATTTTCAATTTCAATATGTTCTTCTGTTAATTTAAGATAATCAACATTATAACTCGATTTCCGGACAACTTCATTGGCTTTTGGATTGAAATTTAAAGGCGAAGTATTGAATTGATAAAACACAAAAACCATGATTCCTACTAACAAAATAAAAAATTGCATGGGCACTTTTAACAATCCATTAAAAACCATTCCTAACTGACTTTCTCTGACAGATTTTCCTGATAAATAACGCTGCACTTGACTTTGATCAGTTCCAAAATAAGACAACATCAAAAAAGTTCCACCAATAAATCCAGACCAAACCGTGTATCTATTATTCAAATCAAATGAAAAATCAAGGATTTTCATTTTGCCAGAAGCACCTGCAATTTCAAGGGCTTTTGTAAATGTTATTTCTGCAGGGAGTTGAATGACTATCATCCAAAAAGCGATGAACATTCCTAAAAAAATGATAATCATTTGCTGTTTTTGAGTAACATTTACCGCTTTCGTTCCACCAGAAACCGTATAAATAATAACTAAAAAACCGATGATAATATTGAGCAGAAGCAAATCCCAACCCAATACTGCACTTAAGATTATGGCTGGTGCAAAAATGGTAATTCCAGCAGATAATCCTCTTTGAATCAAAAATAAAATAGCTGTTAGCGTTCTAGTTTTTACATCAAATCTTCCTTCCAAAAATTCATAGGCCGTATAAACTTTTAACCTATGATACATTGGAATAAAAACAACACAAATAATAACCATAGCAATTGGCAATCCAAAATAAAACTGCACAAAACCCATTCCACTATGAAAAGCTTGTCCTGGAGTGGACAAAAAAGTAATCGCACTTGCTTGAGTTGCCATCACAGAAAGCCCAATTGTCCACCATTTTGTGTCATTTCCACCTTTAATATAATCCTGAACGTTGGTATTTTTTCTGGTTACATAACTACCATAAACAACAATAAAAATAAGTGTTATTGACAGAATAATCCAATCAATTGTATGTAAGTTATGTTGGATTTCCATAAGTTAGATTGTAAAAAGTTGCATTAGAAAATAGCATACAAGAATGTAAATAAAATTGACAATAAGAACAATTGCATATTCTTTATTTCCTATATTTTTTGGGTTGTTCATGTTTTAATTTTTCAAAAACTAGTTTTTTACTTCTGATGTTGATTCTACATTTTTTGGTAATGATAACATATTTGCAAATAATTTATACGCTCCTGAGACTCCTGAAGGCAATTCTCTAAAAAAGCTTAAACCTGTATAAATGTAATTTCCTTTGCCAAATTTAGCGATCAATAAACTTCCTTTTTTCGGAGATTCACCTTTGTCATGCATTGAAAAAATTGGCGTAAATTCTTCACCCCAAGAACTTGGAAAATAGAGTCCTCTTTCTTGTATCCAATCTTTAAAATCATCTTGGGTTATTTTGTTTGGAAAATTTAGAATTGGATGAGCTTCGTCTAAAAAAAGCACCTCTGATGATTCATCAGTAACTCTGTCATTAGACAATTTCAACATAAATGGCGCAGCAACATCAACACCTCTATCTGTATTGTATTGAACAATCAAATTCCCTCCATTTTCAACAAAATCCAGTAAATATTTCTGTTTAAATTTCAAGTTATCAATCACATTGTAAGCTCTGATTCCCAATATGATAGCGTCGTATTTCTGAAGTTTGACTTCATTAATTTCTGATGGCATAATTTCTTCAACTTGATAGCCAATTTGACGTAAACTTTCAGGAATTAAATCGCCTGCACCTTTGATATATCCAATATTATTTCCAGATTTTTCAATGTTTAATCGAACAATTTTTGCTTCAGAATTTAGTAAAACGGATTGCTTTGGAATATGGTTATAATTGATTTCAATCAACTCTTTATTGAATTCTTTTTCATTAATTGTTGCCAACACTTTAAGCGTTCCTTCTTGCTGATTTTTGGGAGGAAAAACTAAAAATTCTACTACTTGCCTGTCATTTTTTTGCAAAATATCAAAGTGATGATTTTCAGGTTCTATTCTCCAGTTTTGTGGAACTTGTAAAGTAACATTTCCATTGATAAAATTTGATCCTGCACGAATTTCAACAGCTACTTTCTTAGGAATACTATCAGAAAAAATGAGTACTTTTTCAATGAGTTTGGTAGTTACTTTGGGTAAAATTTCAAAAGGCTCGTAAATTTCACCTTTGTCACTTTCTGCATATCTTCGAATAATGTTTTTTGTAATGGTTATTGGAGTATAATTAATTACCAAATTAAATTCAATTTTCGCTTCTCTTGGAGTTGTTGGCTTTCCAATCAATAATTGATTTTCCACATTATATAAGCCTAAAGTTGATTCGTTTTTTAACCAATATGGTGACGTAAAATTTGAGGTTTTAATAAGGATTATCTCTTTAAAATTGAATCTTTGGTTATGGCTCAAATCCAATCCTTTAAAAATAGTTTTATCATCTAAAGTACTTTTTACTGATGTTAGTTGAACTGGAATTTGACTTCGATTAATCAGCTCGAAATTAACCGAAATTTTATCATCAGGACTGGCAGTTGATGATTCGGCAGAAACCTCTAAATACAATCCTGTACAAGCTTCTATGATTTCCAATAATTGTTTTTGTTTGATTTCACGCCAATAATCATCTTTTAATGACATCACTTTTTGGTATGCCTCTAACAATTTTAGTAAATGATTTGACGGAGTTACAAAATCAAAATCTTGTTCAATTTTTGATAAAATTTCTCCAATTTCATTACCTCCTTCCACTCTTTTCCAAGTAGTGTCAATTCCTGAAAAAATATCGTTTTTATCTGCTAAAGTATCTCCTTTTAAAAATTCTAAATATTCATTTTCACTACCCCTAGTTGTCAATCTTCCAAAACCTTGACACAAATGTTGGCTACTTGCCATCGAAGCTAACTCATTGTTAGACAATCCTTTTAATGGATAAAAAATTCCTACATCTACTTTTGAAAGCTCTTTTGTGGCATTTTGAAAATCATCAGAATTTCTATAAAACCAGGAAGAAGTGTTGAAAAATAATCGTTTTGGTTGCCACACATTCGTGAATTTCAATTGCTCTGAAAATTGATTTTCATCTCCCACCAAATCAAAAGCTTCCACACTTAACATAGCAGAAGTTGTGTGGTGACCATGAGTAGAACCAGGCGTTTCGTGATTAAATCTGTTAATGATAACATCGGGTTTAAAAGTTCGAATTGCCCAAACTACATCACTCAAAACTTTTTCTTTTTCCCAAATACCAAAGGTTTCATCAGGATGCTTTGAAAATCCAAAATCGTTGGCTCTTGTAAAAAATTGCTCTCCTCCATCAATATTTCTTGCAGCTATAAGCTCTTGAGTTCTTATAACTCCTAGTAATTCTCCAATTTCTGGACCAATCAAATTTTGACCTCCGTCACCTCTTGTCAATGATAAATAGCCCGTTCTTGCTTTTAAATGATTTGCCAAATAGGAGATCAAACGTGTATTTTCATCATCAGGATGTGCAGCAATGTATAAGGCAGTTCCTAAAAAATTGAGTTTTTGAATTTTCTCATAAATTTGATTTGAAGAGAGTTTTGCAGGCTTTTGACCAAACGACATTATTGAAATAAAGAGAAAGGATACTGATATATATATATAAAATTTATTCATGTAATACTATTTTCAAAACAAACAAAAATACCTTTTTTATCTTCTTGTATAACTTGATTAACATAAAAAAAATGAAAAACCGTTAACAAAATAGGGTAACCTGTTGATAAATTAATTTTTAAAATGACATATTTAGAATATATTTGTAAAATAAACTAAGAAAAAAAATTTAATGAAATTTATTGTATCTAGTTCTCAATTATTAAAGCAATTACAAGTTTTAGGAGGTGTTATTAATAGCAATAATACACTACCAATTTTAGATAATTTTTTATTCGAATTGTCTGAAAATCAACTAAAAATATCTGCATCAGATTTAGAAACTACAATGAGTTCTATGGTTGAAGTAGAGAGTGATAGTATAGGTTCGATTGCAGTTTCTGCCCGGTTATTAACGGATACTTTAAAAACTTTTCCTGATCAACCGTTGACTTTCAAAACGGATGATAGTAGTAAAATTGAAATTATTTCTGATCAAGGAAATTATGATATGGCGTATTTTGCAGGCGATGAATTTCCAAAAGCGGTAAATTTACCTTCACCAAGCAAAACAATTATTCCCGCTCATATTTTAGGGACCGCGATTTCTAAAACCATTTTTGCAGCTGGTAATGACGATTTACGACCAGTGATGAGTGGTGTTTTCTTTCAATTTAGTTCACAAAGCCTGACATTTGTTGCCACTGATGCACACAAATTGGTGAAATATTCTAGAACCGATGTTACTACAGATAAGACCGCTGAATTTATCATGCCCAAAAAACCTTTGAATTTATTAAAAGGAATTTTAAGTGGTTCTGATAGTGAAGTAACTATTGAATACAATGACTCAAATGCAAAATTTACTTTTGATAATGTTGTGTTAGTTTGTCGTTTAATAGATGGAAAATATCCAAATTACGAAGCTGTAATTCCTAAGGAAAATCCAAATAAATTGACTGTTGACAGAGCTTCTTTCTTGAATTCTGTAAGACGTGTTTCTATTTTCTCAAGCAAAACTACGCACCAAATTCGATTGAAAATGGCTGGAACAGAGTTGAATATTTCTGCTGAAGACATCGATTTTTCAAACAAAGCTGACGAGCGTTTAAGCTGTGATTATCAAGGAGATGATATGAAAATCGGTTTCAATTCTCGTTTTTTAAGTGAAATGTTAAGCAACCTAAGTTCAACTGAAGTTTTGATAGAGATGTCATTGCCAAACAGAGCTGGAATTTTAACTCCAATTGATGGAACTGAAGAAGGAGAACAAATTACGATGCTGGTAATGCCTGTAATGCTAAACAATTAAAAATTACTACTATTTATATCAAACCACACTGATTCTGATGTCACTCAGAATTCATTGTGGTTTTTTTGTTACTTTTAGCAAATGAATTTCTTGGCACATTTGTATTTATCTGGTAATAACAAAAATATTATGATTGGTAATTTTATTGCTGATCATGTTAC
>JANREL010000119.1:14842-20740 GCA_030758355.1 Polaribacter sp. | reverse complement strand
GTAAATCATACAGAACAATTTGGTTGGATAGAAGTCATTTGTGGTTCTATGTTTTCTGGAAAAACGGAAGAGTTAATTCGTCGTTTAAAGCGTGCTCAATTTGCAAAACAGCGTGTTGAAATCTTTAAACCAAGCATTGATACACGTTATGATGATGATGAAGTAGTGTCACATAATGACAATAGAATTCGTTCGACTCCAGTTCAAGTGGCATCAAATATTCGTTTGCTTGCTAATGATGTTGATGTTGTTGGCATTGATGAAGCCCAATTTTTTGATGATGAAATTGTGACTGTTTGCAATGATTTGGCAAATAGAGGTATTCGTGTGATTGTTGCTGGTTTAGATATGGATTTTAAAGGAAATCCTTTTGGACCCATGCCAGCTTTAATGGCAACCGCAGAATATGTTACAAAAGTTCATGCCGTTTGCACTCACACTGGGAACTTAGCAAACTATAGTTTTCGAAAATCTGCCAATGATAAATTGGTTGTTTTGGGCGAAACACAAGAATATGAACCGTTGTCAAGAGCCGCTTATTTTAAAGCGATAAGAGAACAACAAATTGCCAAGAAAGACATAAATTTAGATGAATAATCATGTAACTGTTCTAGAAATTGATGGAAAAGCACTAGAACACAATCTCAATTATTTCAAGAAGATATTATTGCCAACAACCAAAATTTTGGCAGTAGTTAAAGCATTTAGCTACGGAAGTGATGAAGTGAAAGTTGCCTCATTTTTACAGGATAAAATTGATTATTTTGCAGTTGCATATGCTCATGAAGGGACTGCCTTGAGAAAAGCTAATATTCGAAAACCAATTTTAGTTTTACACCCCCAAATAGTAAATTTTCAATCAATTATTGACAATTGTTTAGAACCTAATTTGTATAGTTTCGAAACTTTTTATGCATTTTTAAAGCTAGCAAAAAACAATTCATTGACTGATTATCCAATTCATTTAAAATTCAATACAGGTTTAAATAGATTGGGGTTTTTACCTTCAGATGTACCAAAAATAATTGATGGATTGAGAGAAAATAAGCATGTGAAAATTCAATCTTTATTTTCGCATTTGGCTGCAAGTGAAGATTTAAAGGAGCGTGATTTTACAAACCGACAAATTGAAAGTTTTAAAAATATAGTATCTGAATTTGATGGATTTTTAACGTATAAACCGCTGTTGCATATTTGTAATACATCTGGTGTTATTAATTATACTGATGCTCAGTTTGATATGGTTCGAATAGGCATTGGATTGTATGGTTTTGGAAATGACGATTATGAAACTTCGCAGTTAAAAAATACTCATAATTTATCATCAATTATCTCCCAGATTCACGAAATTGAGGCTGGAAATTCAGTAGGTTATAACAGAGCTTTTAAAGCTACAAAAAAAACACGTTCGGCTACGATTCCAATTGGTCATGCTGATGGAATTTCGAGAGCCTTAGGGAATTCGAAAGGATTTGTGACAATCAACAATCAAAAAGCACCAATTCTTGGAAATGTTTGTATGGATATGATCATGGTTGATGTTACAAATATCGATTGTAAAGAAGGCGACAAAGCAATTATTTTTGATCATCAAAAAACAATTCAAGAATTTGCTGACGCTGCAGAGACAATCACTTACGAGATTTTAACTGGAATCTCTCACAGAGTCAAAAAAGTGCTTAAAAATTAAAAATAATTGTTACTTTAGCAATACTAACAATTTAAACTAATTAATTATGGGAATACTCAAAGAGTTTAAAGAGTTTGCAATGAAGGGAAACCTCATAGACATTGCCGTTGCCTTTGTGATGGGCGCTGCTTTTAACAAAGTAGTAAGTGCTTTTACAGGTGGAATTGTTTCACCTTTGGTTGGATTAATATTTAAATCGGATTTTAAAGATTTAAAATGGACAATTAAAGATGGTGTTGCAGACGAAACTGGCGAAATTGTTAGCGAAGTAAGTGTAATGTATGGCGATTTTATTACAAATTTGATTGATTTTTTGATTGTTGCTTTTGTAATGTTTATGATTGTAAAAGGGATAAATACTAGTAAAAAGAAAGAAGTGCCTGCGCCTGCAGCTCCAAAAGGACCAAGCCAAGAAGAATTATTGGCTGAAATTAGAGATTTATTGGCAAAAAAATAAGATTATTGTTTTTTGAAATAGCTTACAATCCTGGGTTTCTCAAGATTTTTGTTTAAAAAAACGAAAATCCAATTCCGAGAGAAACACTATCTAATCTGTTATTTTTAAAACCAATAATTCCTTTTCTGTGAAAATCAATTTTAACAATTGTATTCAAACGAGATTCTCCAGCAATTTGCCAACCCAATCCAACTCCATAATAATTTCCATTGGGATAATTATTTGAAGGGCGCCACATTTTTCCATAACTTGTTTCCACAAAAAATGCATCTCCTCCATCTTCTGTGATATTAAATCGCAAAGTTCCATAAGTTGGAAAAGCGCTGGTGGCATAATTCCAATGAAAATCAAAACCCCCATTAACACTAAGTGAAACTCTTTCAAAAAACTCATATCCAAAACCAACTCTTAAAAAAAGTGCTGAGGGTACTAAAAAAGTTTCATCATCATCATTAAACAATGAATAATTTTCATTGATTCCGAGTGTAAAATTAGCTGAGCCTGTAAAGAAAGGCCTTCCTAGTTTTTTTAAATTTTCTTGAGAAAAGGCCGTAAATGAAACTATAAAAAAGATTGAAAGTGCTAGTTTTTTCATAAAGTATTTGATTTCTTGACCCAGAATCAAAAACTATTCCACAGATAATTTTTTGATAAAACTTTCAACAGAAAAAGCATTATCTACTGAAAATTCTCCAATTTTAGTTCTTCTTAAGGCTGATAAATGTGCACCAGAATTCAATGCTTTTCCAAAATCAAAAGCCAACGAACGAATATAAGTTCCTTTACTACATACGGCCCTAAAATGAAGATTTGGCATCTCAATTTTGGTAATTTCAAACTCAAAAATGGTAATTTCTCTTGACTTTATTTCGGCAGTTTCGCCTTTTCTTGCCAAATCATACAAACGCTTTCCATCGTGTTTTATAGCAGAAAAAATGGGTGGTTTTTGTTGAATTGTGCCTATAAATTGTTTTGTTGTTTCTTCAATTAAATTGGGAGTTATATGAGAAATATCGAACGTTTTATCAATAGTTGTTTCTAAATCGTAACTTGGAGTTGTTGCGCCAATTGTAAAAATGCCTGTATATTCTTTGATTTGCGCTTGATAAGAATCAATGTTTTTGGTTTCATTTCCTGTACAAAGTATCAGTAAACCTGTTGCTAACGGATCTAAAGTACCTGCATGACCAACTTTTATTTTTTTGAGCTTGAATCGCTGTTTGATTTGCCAACGTAATTTGTTCACTACTTGAAAGGAAGTCCATTCTAAAGGCTTATCAACCAATAAAACTTGCCCATTTTTAAAACTTTCTTCGTTTATGGAAATCATTAAATAGTTAGTTTATAAACGAAAAAATGAATAGTTAACAGTACAATTCCGGAGAAAATTCGATAGTATCCAAAGAGTTTAAATCCTTTTTTGCTTAAATAATCAATGAACGATTTGATGGCAATCAAAGCAACAATAAATGCAACAATGTTACCAACAATCAAATAATTTAATTGGTCAGCAGAAAGTTCAAAACCAGCTTTGTAATAATCGTAACTTTTTTTTAAAGTAGCTCCTAACATTGTAGGAACAGCTAAAAAAAAAGAAAATTCAGCAGCAGTTTTTCTGTTGATTTTTTGAGTCATTCCACCCACAATACTTGCACCACTTCTTGATGTGCCTGGAATCATTGCCAAACATTGAAAGAATCCAATTTTTAATGCTGTCAAATACGAAATTTCAGTATGAGCAGTTGGATTTTCAGCATCAAATTCTTCATTAGCTTTGAACCAATCATCTACTTTTAAAAGAATAAGTCCTCCAATAATTAAGGATATGGCTACTGTAATTGGACTTTCTAACAAATTATCAATGACATCATTTAGTAACAATCCTAAAACCACTGCAGGGATAAAAGCAATTGCCAATTTAAAATAAAAATCAATGCTTTGAAAAAATCGTTTCCAATACAACACTACCACTGATAAAATGGCACCTAATTGAATAACTATCGTAAATAGTTTGGTAAAATCGTCTGTGGCAATTCGCATAAATGACGAAGCAATAATCATGTGTCCTGTAGAAGAAACAGGTAAAAATTCAGTTATTCCTTCAATAATTGCTAAAATAATGGCATCAATTAAATTCATTTTTATTTTTTGGGGTTCAATAAAATAGCGTAAATCTCTATTCCCAAACCAATAATAACTAAAGTAGGTGCTAAACGAATACGTTGCCAATTATAAATTTCTTCATTAAAAACATTTGGATCATCACTACCTCCACCAGCCATAAAAATGAATCCTAAAGCGATGAATGCAATGCCTATCAGCATGAAAATATAGTTTCTTTTTCCAAAAAGGAATTCTTGTTGAGGAGTTGTTTCGTTTTTCATAGTATCAATAATAAAGTTCTTCTGTTCGTAAATTCAAAAATCGCTGAGTTGCCAAAAATGTACTTATCAAAGTGATGATAAATGCCGTCGAAATTACCCCAAATGATAGAATTACTAGCGTTGCATAATCTTGTAAAATTGCCAAACTTGGAATGAATTTGTCAACATAATAGACCACAAAACCCAAAGCAATCAATGCTAAAAAAGCACCAATCATACCTAATTTGATACTTGTTAAAATAAATGGTTTCCTGATAAAACTTTTTGTAGCACCAACCATTTGCATGGTTTTAATTGTAAATCTCTTGGAATAAATAGTCAATCTAATAGCACTATTGATTAAAATTGTAGCAATTATTGCAAAAAAACTACTGGCAACTAATAACCAAAAACTTATTCTTTTGATATTTTCAGTTAATAAATTAATCAATGGTTTGTCATAAGAAACGTCTGCAACAAAGGCATTCTTCAGGAACTTTGCCTCTAATTCTAGCATTTTTTCTGGAGTTACAAAATCGGCTTTTAAATAGATATCAATCCCATTTTTCAAAGGATTTTTTCCTAAAAATTCTAAAAAATCCTCTCCAATTTCTTCACTATATATTTTTGCAGCATCTTCCTTACTTGCATAAATAGCGCTGTTTGTATAAGGCTCTTGTATAAGTGACGCTCTAAAAGTTTCTATTTGCTCATCAGGAATTCCGTCTTTTAGAAATAAGGTTATTGCCACTTGTTCTTTAACAATATTGGCAACTTTAGTTGATTTTAACAAAATCAATCCTAAAATTCCGACCATAAATAACACCAATGAAATACTAATTACTACTGAAAAGTAAGAAGATTGTAATCGTCTTTTTTGATAAGAATCAAACTTATTTGACATTGATTTTTGAATTATAAACGACCGCAAGATACAAAAATTTGATGGTAGATTTTTGTAAGTTTTTAGCGTAAATTTTAAACTGTTATTGGGTTTCTTGACACAATTCAATCAAGACCCCATTCGTTGTTTTTGGATGCAAAAAAACAACTAATTTATTATCAGCTCCTTTTTTGGGTATTTCATTTAAAACTATAAAACCTTCGCTTCTCAATCTTGCAATTTCTGCAAAAATATCTTGCACTAAAAAAGCAATATGATGAATTCCTTCCCCTTTTTTTTCAATAAACTTGGCAATTGGACTATCGGAATTTGTGGCTTCTAACAACTCAATTTTATTCGGCCCTGTTTTAAAAAAAGATGTTTTCACTCCTTCAGAAGCAACTTCTTCTATTTTATAATGAGGCGTTCCAAAAAGCGAAGCAAACAATTTATTTGAAGCCTCTAAATCTTTGACCGCAATGCCAATATGTTCTATTTTTTCCAT
>JANREL010000119.1:0-14742 GCA_030758355.1 Polaribacter sp. | reverse complement strand
AACACACTAAATTTAAACTCCGCAAATGCACTAGTTTCTAAAATAAAATTTGTGTAACCAAAACCGTCACAACTTTCTAATAAGCGTTGTGTATCAAATTGATCGTTTGCATCAACATAGGTTTTTCCTACTATAGATGTTGGAAATTGTGCGTTTTCAACTTTTACAAAAAGACCTACATGACTGTTGTTAATTTCCGAAAATTTCACTACCGCTGGGATCATTTCTTCAGAATTTGCTGCTCTTAAAACATGACTATCTGTTTGTTTGGTTGTTAATGTTCCTAATCTTCCTGCTGAAAATTCGCTTCCACCAATAGCTGTAACCCCATCTCCTGATCTTACTTCACCAATATATAAATCTTTTAATTTGATATACACTTCTCTACCAATATTGAATTTATTGTAAGAATCTGCCATTTCAGTAACTACTTTTATAGCAGCTGATGGGTTGCTTGGTGCATCTTGAATAAAAAATTCTTTGTAGAAATTTCCTGTTTGATCAGAGGAGGTTACATATCCTTTTACATAAATATCAGAAGTGATTTGAGTTACTTGACCATTTACTAAAAGACCTTTTAAATTGGCAATGGAAATTTCAGTTACTGCACCTGAAGTTGCTTCTGTCTGTAATTTATTTAATGCAGCATTTTCTTCTGCTCCTAACGAATTGGGAACTTCAAAATTTCCATCTTCTACACACGATGTAAAAGTGATACTGTAAATAAATGCTAGTAGTAAAGTTATGAATTTAGTTGTTTTCATGTTCAATTATATTATATATTTTAAAAACTTAAGTTAACGTTTAAAAAGTAAGTAGTGCCTCTACCGTACCAATATTTATTTCCAAAAACGGGTGTATCCAATGATTTGTCGTCTCTTAATTGACGGAAATTTGCGTTTCGTCCTTGTTCAAATCCACCAGTTCTATATTCTTGATTCAATAAGTTATTTACAGTTGCAAAAACACTGATAAATTTGTCTCCAATTTTCCAAGATTTACCACCAATTAAGTTGACAACCATATAATCATCAAAACGCTCTTGTTCTAATAATTTTCTTGCCAATTCTGGATCATAATCATTAAAAGGCAATCCATCAGCATCTGTATAAAAATTGTTAGATCTGTTTAAAGGTGCAACATCAACAAAAATATCACTGAAAAAATTTGTAGTTGCTCCAATCCACCAATAATCTGGATCTCTGTATTCAAATCCAACTGAATAGGCCTTTTGAGGACCTGAAGCCAATCTGAAGTTTTTTAAATTCGATTCTCCAAAGTTTTTAGATCCATTCTTAAAACCTGCTACTTGTGTTTGTGAATTATCTTCGGATGTTAAGTAGATATTTGGGTTGTTATCATAGGTGAACTGACCTATTGAAGCGGCTCCTTTTAATTTAATTGTTGGGGTAACTTGTGCTTCTAAACCTAGTTCAACACCCAAATGTTTTTTGTCAACTCCATTTAAAACTTCTTGAACAAAGGCGGTATTATCACCTCCAATTCCATCAGCAAAATAGAATGAAATTTCAGTTGCATCTTTAAAACTTGTGTAATATCCTGTTAATTTTGAAGTAATTATTGGACTTCTAACGATGTAACTTGCATCTACAGAAAATACTTTTTCACTTTGTAAATTTTCTACAACGTTATTGTTTTCACGTGAGTTCGAAAATGAATTACGAATCGTTGGTGCTTGTGTCATGTAGGCAACGTTGGCATCTAACAAATGACGTCCAGTAATTTTGTAAGTTGCACCCGCTTTAACACCAAAATTATTAAAATTTAATTTTTTAGATAATCCTAGTGAATTGTTTGGAAACCCTCCATTTTGATACAAACCATCTCTTTGGTGCGTTGTTCTAGAAACTGAAGCTGCTGCAAAAAAATCAACTTTGTTATATTTAAACTGACCTTGCAAAAATGCAGAAGACACATCGGAATTAAAGTTATAATTATATCGGAATTTATCACCAACACCCACAATTCTGTTTGGATCTACTAAATTGTTTTGTTGTTGATTGACAGTTTCGCCAAAGTTATCAATATCCAAATAACCAATTCCTCCCAATAAATCCATTACTTCAGCAAAATTATTTGAACGCAAACGTCTGTATTCTAATTTTGCATTAAGACTAATATTATTATTGATTTGTGAATTCAAAATTGAATTAAAAGTTAATTGTTTGTCATCATTTCTATCTTCATACAATACATAGGCATTTTGAATACCAACAGAAGCGTTGGTAATATTGGCATCATAAATTCGATTCCAATCAATTTGACCATTATTTTGAAAATTTTGTAAGGATTCATAAGCACCCGCTAAATTTTCATTTCTAACGAAAAAACTTGGTAAATTTTGGTAATAAATTGGACTGGGATTTGCACCACCATTAAAATCCAAACGACTATTTCCGATTTTCCCAAACTGATAAGCGACGTTTGTGTACATCGAAGTATTTTCAGAAATATCCCAATAATGATTTAACATTAAAATGGGCTCTTCAACATCTTTTACTCTTGAGTTCGTTTTTCTACCATTTAAATATCCCCAATATTCATTATACCTGATGTCTTTTAAATCATAAACTTCTTGAGTATTTGGTGAAGATTTCCCTCTTTTATTAGAGGCAATAATTGAGGTAAAATTGATACTATGCTTGCTATTAATTTTTTTCTCAATAGAGGCAAATAGTGAATTTGCATCATAACTAGAGCCTTCGTTAAAACCTTCATTTCCTGCTCTTCTACTCCCAGAAAAAGTAAAAGACCAGCCACTTTCTGTCATTCCTGTTGAATAAGTCGCCATCATTCTATGCACATAACTTCTGTTAGATGAAGCATATGAAATTCGTGTTCCTGGACGTTGTTGAGATGCTCTTGTATTGATATTTGTTGACCCTAAAACACCACCAAAAGTATAGTTTGACGCACTTAAACCATTGTTAAATTCTTGATTTCTAAGCACATCATTCAAACCACCCCAATTGCTCCATTGTGCTCTACCATCATATAATTTATTCATTTCAATACCATTGATTAAGACTTTTCCGTTTCCAGAATCCAGTCCTTTGATACTAAAAAAAGAAGAACTAAACTCAAAGGCAGCAGTTCTTAAAAAAATATCTTGAGTAGCTTGCAGCAATCCTGCAATATTATCTGCTGCACCACCGTCATCATTTAGCTCATCATCAGATAAGCTTATGATGCTTAAATCCAATCCTTGATTAGTCTCTTTATAAAACAAAATTGTCCCCAAATCAACAGTTTTACCCGCTAATTCAACTGGGAAATTTTGGATTTCATAACCTGTTAATTTCAACTCTACAATATAGCTCCCATTTGGCACATTTTTTAGATTAAAAACTCCATCAGCACCTGTTGTCTGGCTTGAAGCTGTTGATAAAATAGTGACCAAAACACCTTGAAGAGGATTTTCAGAATCACTATCAGTCACGATTCCTTTTACAACATTCTGTCCATTGATTCCTAAAGCAAGGAACAATGAAAAAAACATTGCTAAAATAATTTTTCTCATAAATGTTTGATTGATTTTTTTTGCTTTTTTTAACAAAATATCTACAAACTTAACTATTTTTAACAAATGCTACTGTTAAAATAACATTATATAATCTTTTGTTTTTTAAGTTTGCACCATAAATTCACATAAATGAAAAAAAAAGTTCTTTTTAGTTGCCTTATTTTAATGTCCATTGCACTTTTTTCTCAAGAAAAAGAGAAACAATATACTATTAGAACTATTGCTTTTTATAATTTAGAAAATCTATATGATACCATTAATGACGAAACAATCAATGATGAGGCTAGTCCAATGATGGAGTTGAAAGCAAATAAATCAAAAGTTTATTGGCAAAAATTAAATAATATGGCAAGTGTAATTGCTCGAATTGGTGAGGAAAAAGCCAATACTGGTCCCTCAATTATTGGTGTTTCTGAAATTGAAAATTTACGTGTTTTAGAAGATTTGGTAAAATCTGAACATTTATCAAAAATGGATTATGGAATTATACATTATGATTCTCCTGATAAAAGAGGCATTGATGTTGCATTATTGTATCAAAAAAGATATTTTAAACCTGTTTATCACGAAGCTTTTAATCCAAATATTTACAGAGATGGATACAAAGTTTATACAAGAGATCAATTATTAGTTTCAGGATATTTGGATGATGAATTGATTCACGTAATTGTAAATCATTGGCCTTCTAGAAGTGGTGGTGAAGCAAAAAGTAGACCTTCTCGTGAAAAAGCAGCTTATCAAAATACTAAAATTATTGAGCAAGTTCGTGAAAAAGATCCAAATGCAAAGATTTTAATCATGGGTGATTTTAATGACGATCCAACAAATTCGAGTTTTAAAAATGTGTTGAAAACCGAAGGGAAAAAAGAAGATGTCTCTGAAAATGATATTTTTAATCCTTACGAAGAAATGCATAAGAAAGGGTACAATACATTAGGTTACCGAGACAATATCAACTTATTTGATATGATTTTGATATCTGAACCTTTACTTAATAAAGGTGAAAATAATTTCGCTACATACAAGATGTTTAAAGCAATGATTTTCAACAAAAGGTTTCTAACAGGAAGAACAGGACAATATAAAGGATATCCTTTCAGAAGCTTTGGTAATGGTGGTTTTACAGGTGGTTATTCTGATCATTATCCTGTATATGTTTATTTGATAAAAGAGAAAAAATAATTATAGCTAATACTAAAAACAAAAACCCCATAATTTAAAAATTATGGGGTTTTTTTGATAAAAAATTATTGCCTTTTTTACACTACAGATTTTTCGTCTTCCGAAATAAATTCATAATGTAAGTATGTGTAAGCATCTCTAGGTATAATTGAAATCCACTTTTTGTGTTTTAAATACCATTTAAAACGAATAGAATTTACGCCTTTTGTTAGATAAGCTGCAATAAAAGGATGAATATGTAATTGAATCTTCTTATTGGTTGATTTATCGCTTTTTAAATTGTAGAGATATTTCTCTAAATCTGCTTCTATTTTGTCTAACAAAACAATGGGAGCTTCTACTTGTTGTCCATTTCCATTTGGATCAGTTTCGGTAGTTTTGATACTCAATTCAGGTCTTACCCTTTGTCTTGTAATTTGTACCAATCCAAATTTGCTTGGAGGTAAAATTTTGTGTTTTGTTCTGTCAAAAGACATGGCCTCTTTTAAGTGCTGATACAATTTATTTCTATTATCAGCATTGTGCATGTCAATAAAGTCAACTACAATAATTCCTCCCATATCACGCAATTGTAACTGACGTGCTATTTCTGAGGCTGCAATTAAATTTACTTCTAATGCTGTTTCTTCTTGAGAACCTGCTTTGTTGGAACGATTTCCGCTGTTGACATCAATAACATGCAACGCTTCTGTGTGCTCAATTACTAAATAAGCACCCTTACTCATTGACACTGTTTTGCCAAATGAAGTTTTGATTTGTCTTTCAATGCCATATTTTTCAAAAATTGGCACTTGTGAGTTGTGTAGCGTCACGATTTTTTCTTTTTCAGGATAAATTTCTTGTAAATACTCTTTGATTTCGATGTAAAGAGTTTCGTCATTGGTTACAATGTTTGTAAAAGATTCGTTCATTACATCTCTAAGAATTGAAGATGCTCTGTTTAGTTCGCTTAAAATTTTGGTTGGTGTGGTTGTGTTCGCTATTCGTTTACACATTGTTTTCCAACGTTCTAATGAATTTTGCAAATCTTTGTCTAACTCTGCTACTTTTTTTCCTTCTGCAACAGTTCTTAAAATGACACCAAAACCTTTAGGTTTGATGCTTTTTGCCAATCTTTTTAAACGTTCCTTCTCTTCTGGATCTTCTATTTTCTGAGAAACAGAAACTCGATTTGAAAAAGGAACTAACACCAAATACCTGCCTGCAATAGACAACTCAGAGCTGAGTCTTGGACCTTTGGTTGAAATAGGTTCTTTTACAATTTGTACTAATAAATTTTGTCCTGATTTTAAAACATCGCTAATACTACCGTCTTTATTGATGTCTTCATGATTTTGGAAATTTTTTAAAGTGAATTCTTTATACTTACCTGTGCTTACTTTCTTAATGAAAGAATTTAATGAGTTTACTTGCGGACCTAAATCATGATAATGTAAAAATCCGTCTTTAGGGAATCCTACATTTACAAAGGCTGCATTTAAACCTGTTAACACTTTTCCTATTTTGGCTAAAAAAATATCGCCAACAGAAAACTTGTTTCCAGTTGTTTCGTTATTCAATTCAATAAGTTTTCCATCCCTTAATAAGGCAAAATCAATATCAGATGAATTTGAACGAATGATTAATTCTGTTTTCATACTGAACTGGATTTAACTCTACACTTTGCAGTGCAGATGGATTAATATTGTCAGGTATTTATAATACCATTTGAGGTTTTTCGTAACCTCGATGTCAATGAACTTTTTGCTTTTCGCTAAACTATAAACGAAAAAGTAAGCTAAAGCTTACTTTTTCTTCTTATGTCTATTTGCTCTTGCTCTCTTTTTTCTTTTGTGTGTTGAGATTTTTGATCTCTTTCTTTTTTTACCACTTGGCATAATTGCTTGCTGTTTTGTTTAAAACCTTTAAGTAGGTTCTAGGTTTGTATTTGATTATTTTACTAAAACTTTGTTTTTTACTCCTTCAGTAAATGTTTTTGCTGGTTTGAAAGATGGAATATTATGAGCTGGAATTTTTATAGTAGTATTTTTTGAAATATTTCTACCTGTTTTTTCTGCTCTGGTTTTGATGATAAAACTACCAAAACCTCTTAAATATACATTGTCTCCTTGTTCTAATGCACCTTTCACTTCAGCCATAAAAGATTCAACTACATTTAAAACGTCTGTTTTCTCAATT
Organism: Polaribacter sp.; assembly: GCA_030758355.1. GTDB lineage: Bacteria > Bacteroidota > Bacteroidia > Flavobacteriales > Flavobacteriaceae > Polaribacter. Next base: position 7,838 of record JANREL010000119.1, on the reverse strand, counting down.
CCTGATTTATCTGAAATTTTAGATACGATATCTGCTTTCGTCATGATTCTGTTTTTATTAAATTATTTTCAAAAATGCGGATGCAAATATATGATAATTAATCTATTCCAAAAAAATAAACCTTTAAAATTATTTGAATTTTATACCGTAATTTTACAAACCAATTTTTCCAAATGATTTTTTCTGAAATTTTAATTTTTTGGTACAAAAAAAACAAGCGCGAATTGCCCTGGCGAAATACAAAAAAACCGTATTTTATCTGGCTTTCAGAAATAATGTTGCAGCAAACGCGTGTCGCTCAGGGCATGAGTTATTACCTAAAATTTACAGAAAGTTATCCGACAGTTTCTGATTTGGCAAATGCCTCAGAAACTGAAGTTTTAAAAATGTGGCAAGGCTTGGGATACTATTCACGCGCAAGAAATTTACATTTTACGGCAAAATATATTGCGCATGAATTAAATGGAAAATTTCCTTCAACTTTTAAAGAAATTATAACTTTAAAAGGAATTGGAGATTACACAGCCTCTGCAATTGCTTCGATTTGTTTTGATGAGCCAACTGCTGTTGTTGATGGAAATGTATACAGAGTTTTAGCGCGATATTTTGGGATTCAAACTCCTATAAATTCTACTGCAGGAATTAAAGAATTCAAAGAATTAGCGCAATCATTATTGGATAAAACCCAACCAGGAACTTTCAATCAAGCTATTATGGATTTTGGAGCACTTGTTTGCAAGCCTCAAAATCCGTTATGTGATGAGTGTCCTTTATCAGAAAGTTGTGTAGCACTTCAAAAAAATCTTACTAAAGACCTGCCAGTTAAAGAGCAAAAAATCAAGGTAAAAAAACGTTATTTTAATTATTTAGTTGTTGTATCAAATGATGATAAAACAATATTAACTCAAAGAAATGACAAAGGAATTTGGCAAGGATTGTATCAATTTCCGTTGATAGAAACTGATAAAAACATCAATGAAAAAATACTTATTTCATCCACAGAATTTATAGATTTATTCCCTGATGAAACCTCAATTTCATTGTTTAATCCAAAAGAAATCATTCACAAGTTGTCGCATCAACATTTATATACGCATTTTTGGATTGTGGAAACTGCATCACACAAAAATGCTGAAATTCCATGGAAAACGATACAAAATTTTCCAGTCCCAGTATTGATTGCAAATTTTTTAGTACAATTTCAATTGAAAAAGTAATCAATATTTTTAGTACTTTTGAGTCATTAAATCCAGAAAGCTATGGCAGGAACCATTAATAAAGTAATACTAATTGGAAATTTAGGTGACGATGTTAAAATGCATTATTTTGACGGTGGTGATTCTATTGGACGCTTTCCATTGGCAACTAGTGAGACTTATGTTAGCAAACAAACTGGAGAAAAAATTACGAATACGGATTGGCATAATGTTGTTGTGAAAAACAAATTAGCCGAAATTTGCGAAAAATATTTAGTGAAAGGTGACAAAATTTATTTGGAAGGAAAATTAAAAAATCGTCAATGGGAGCAGGATGGCATCAAACGTTATGCAACCGAAATTCATGTAACAGAATTAACGATGCTATCCAACAAAAAAAATACTGAAACCAACTCAACTAACATAAAAAATAATCAACCTTCACCAGCAATTAGTTCAAGTCATACTGAAGAAAATGACGATTTACCATTTTAATTAACGAAAATATCAACCTTTGGATCCAGATCCTGAACCTTTATTTATTCTATTTACAACTTTGAATTTACTTATTGTATTCAATGCAATTGCACTAATTTTTTTACTGATTGCTTCTGCCCTAATTTCAGGAACTGAAGTAGCTTTTTTCTCTCTTTCTCAAACCGATTTAAACATATTGTCAAATCAAGCAATAGGCGAAAATACTGTAGTAAAATTATTACAAAGACCGAGAAAATTACTAGCAACCGTTTTAATTGCAAATAATTTTATCAATATTTTAATTGTGTTGCTATTTGCCACATTAGCAGAAAATTTATTTGGCGATTTTGATTATCTATTAAACTTGTATTTCTTTCAAATTCCCATTCGATTTTTAATTGAAGTAATCTTAGTTACTTTCTTAATTCTATTGTTTGGAGAGGTTCTACCAAAAATTTATGCTTCAAGAAATGCATTATTTTTCTCAAAAAAAATGTCAAAATTTATAAATCTCACCAATATAATCTTGACACCTTTTAGCATGCCTTTAATTTGGCTAACCAAATTTATTGAGAGAAACTTGGGCAATATGAACTCCAATTTTAATGTTGAAACCCTATCGCAAGCATTAGAATTGACTTCAGAAGGAGCAACAACAAAAGAAGAACAAAAAATTTTAGAGGGAATTGTCAATTTTGGAAACACTGAAACTGTTCAAATTATGACACCTAGAATCGATATTTTTGCAATCTCTGTTGATGAACCTTTTGAAGAAGTTTTAAGAAAAATCCTTGAAAAAGGCTACTCTAGAAATCCTGTTTACAAAGACAATATTGATCATATTATCGGCGTTTTGTATGCAAAAGATTTACTGGCACATTTAAACAAAACCAGTTTTAAATGGCAAAATTTAGTGCGAGCAGCATTTTTTGTTCCTGAAAATAAAAAACTTGATGATTTACTAGATGATTTTAGAGGACGTAAAAATCACTTGGCAATTGTGGTGGACGAATATGGAGGTACTTGTGGCTTAGTAAGTTTAGAGGACGTAATTGAAGAAATTGTGGGCGACATCAATGACGAATTTGATGATGAAGATTTGACTTATTCAAAAATTGATGAAGACAACTATGTTTTTGAGGGTAAAACTACCATCAAAGATTTTTGTAAAGTTTTGGATGATGAAGATGAAGATATTTTTGAACGTGAAAAAGGAGAAAGTGAAACTTTAGCAGGTTTTATTCTAGAAATTTCAGGGAAATTTCCAAAAAAAGGGGAGAAAATAAATTTCAAGAATTATACGTTTACTATAGAAGCGTTAGATAAAAAACGCATCAAACAAATTAAAGCAACCAGGAATGCATAAGGTTTTTTCCATTTTTCTTATTTCTTTTCTCTTTTCTTTTTTTTCTTGTAATTCAGATTTTTTACCAAAACCAAAAGCATATTTAAGCCTTGAATATCCTGAAAAAAATTACCATAATCTTGCGATTGAACGACCTTATTTTTTTGATATCCAGAAAAATACCATCATTGTTGATGAAACAAATAATTGGTTAAAAATTCAATATCCAACCCTAAAGGCTTCAGTTGATATTACTTACAAACCTATTAAAAACAACCTACAAGAATTGTTAGTTGATGCCGAAAAATTAGTTTTCAAACACGCTGTAAAAGCAGAACAAATTATTCCGAAAGATTTTCTAAACTATGAAAAAAGAGTCTTTGGAAGTATGTATGAAATCACAGGAAATGCTGCTTCAAACCTTCAATTTCATGCAACTGATAGCACACATCATTTTATAAAAGGCGCATTGTATTTTTATGCAAAACCTAATTATGATTCCATTTTACCTGCGGTTGAATACATCAAAAAAGATATCTTACGATTGATAGAATCACTTGAATGGAAGCAATAATTTATTGATAATTTTCAATTCCACCAGCCAAACTAAACACGTTCAAATCCGGAAAATGATTTTTTAAAATGGAAGTTGCTTTGTAACTATTCAATCCTTTTTGACAAACCATTATGTATGTTTTTGACGAATCAATCTTTATTTTATCAATTGAAAATTCTTGAATTGGAATAATTTGAGAAACTTGGAAAGGCAATTTTAAATTGGGTAAAACAGCAATAATTTCCAGGTTTCTATCAGATAATTTTTCTTTTAATTCAGTAGATGAAATCAACCAATCTGAATTTTGAAACTCACAATTCATATCAAAATAGCTTTCAGAATCGAATATTTTTTGGATTTTTTCTTTTGAAAAGGTAGGCTTTAACTGCATTTTCAATTGCGAATTTTGCAAAGAATTGTAGATCAATAATTCATTTTGAAGAGGTTTTCCAACTCCAGTAAATATTTTCAACACCTCATTTACTTGCGCAGTAGCAATCATGCCAACAATAGCATTTAGTGTTCCTACAATTTCGCAATTGGGAATATCAGTGTCTATTTCAGGAAATGCATCTCTTAAATTTGCTGAATAAAATCCATTTTGTTGTGGTAAATGAAAACTGGCAACATAGCCATCAAATTTATACAAAGAACCATACACTAATGGTTTGTTTTTCAATACGCAAGCATCATTCAGTAAGTATTTTGTAGGTAAAGAATCAGTTCCATCAACCACAACATCATTTGCTAAAATCAACTCAAAAACGGTTTTTTTTGTAACAGCTTTGTTACTATAATTCACGTCTGTGAATGGCGCTCTTTGTTTGATAAATTTTGCTAAAGTTGAAGCTTTTGGTTTGCCAATATCATCCAACGAATAAAAAACTTGTCTGTGTAAATTGCTAATATCAACTGTATCAAAATCAACTAAATGAATTTTTCCAATACCACTTGCAGCCAAATAGACTGCAATTGCACTTCCCAAACCTCCACAACCAACAACCAAAACGGATGCTTTTTGGAGTTTTTCTTGTCCAAGTTCTCCAATTTCTGATACCGAAATTTGACGTTTGAAAAGTTGGTTTTTAGTTGGTTTCATGAAATTCAGATTTCTTTTTTTGCAGCTTCAAACTCTTCAGGGGTATTGATATTTCGTATCAAATCATCTTCAATTTCTACAATTTCAACATCACTATTGATCAGCATTTTTCGAGGACAAGAATATCCTTGTGCCAAATATTGTAACAAAATGGGATACGCTTTTGGCTCGTAAATGGTAATTAAAGGCTCTACAAATTCCTTATTTTTTCCTTTGATTGCAGTGGCTACTTTGCTTGAATTTCTTTTTTCTAACAACAATTTAATCAATGTATCATCTATAAAAGGAAGATCAGTTGCTAATACAAACCAAGCTGAATTTGGGTCTTTTTGAAACGCAGAACAAATGCCTCCAAAAGGTCCTAAATTCAAAAAAGTGTCAGAAATTTCACTTTCATTTTCCGAAGAATTTGCCACTGAAAAATACGTTTCTAAATGATTGTTTTGCAATAAATCCTTAGCAACATCTTTTTGTGGTTTTCCATGAAATTCAAGTAATGATTTGTTTGTTCCCATTCGTTTGCTTTTTCCACCAATCAAAATCAAGCCTTTTATTTTTGCTGTTTTTTGTTGAATGATTTGATGAATCAGTGATGAAATTTTATCAATTTCATCTATTGAAAAACAAGGAATGTTTTTGATTTCAGGGAATTTTTCTATCAAAAAAGGAAAAATAGGAGTTTCTTTTTTTAATTTAATAACTCCTTGTATATCGGTTAATTGTGAGATTCTTTTTAAAACAGACGCCTCTTTTTCTTGGTCTAAAATCAAGATTTGTTTAGTTCCTTCAAAATGATTACCATTGATAAATAGGAAATCAAATTGTGCAAAATCCAATCGTTGTTGATATGAATTTACTTTTTGAAAAGAGGAAATTTGTACATTTCCTTCGTGATGAAATGTAAATTCTGAGAGTGTACTTGGAATGACGTCTTTTGCGTGAGAAGCGTCAAAATACCCCAATTTATATTGAGATAATTTCACTGAAACTTTGTGAATCAATTCCGAAATAACATCGCATTTTGTACCTAAGATAGCAATTTCATTGGTCGCAAAAAAATCGTTATTTCTTCGATTTAAATGACTATGTTTTTGATGTTTATTCATTTTTTATATCCGATTTTCCACCTCTTTTTTCCATCAATTTTATAGTTTTAATTTCCATTTGCTGGCTGATGCTTTTGCACATGTCATACATCGTTAAACAAGTTACACTTACGCCAGTTAAAGCCTCCATTTCAACTCCTGTTTTTCCTTCAATACTTACTTTACAAGTTACTTCAGCATCTTCATCATCCAAAATTTTTATGTCAATGTCAACACCATTTATCAACAAAGGATGGCACATTGGAATCAAATCTGATGTTTTTTTAACTGCTTGAATTCCTGCAATTATTGCCGTTTGGAATACAGGTCCTTTTTTAGTCACCAATTCATTATTTGTGAAATGTGAAATCACCTCTTTTCCCAAATACATTCTCGCTTTTGCAATCGCTGTTCTTTGCGTTATTTGTTTCTCAGAAACATTGACCATTTTAGGATTTCCAGAAGTATTTATATGTGAAAAATCGCTCATTATTTATAGGATATTATTGGGTAGCTTTCGCCTTTTTTAAACTCAGTTATATCATTTGGCAATTGAATAAATCCATCCGCTTTTATCAAACTTGATAAATCTCCTGAACCATTAGAATTTATTGGAGTTGCAATCAAATGCCCAAATTTATAGTTTAATTTTACTTGTAAAAAATACGTTAAATCAGGTTTAAAATAAATATCTTCTGCTAAAATTGCTGTTTTTTCAACTATTTTTAATCCCATAGATTTGTAAAACCAAGGATAAAAATACACCAAACAATTCAGAAAAGTTGAAACTGGATTTCCTGGAAAAGCAAATACTTTGCAAGAAGTTGTTTGCCCAAACCAAAATGGTTTTCCAGGTCTTTGCGCCACTTGATGAAACAATTTTTGAACGCCTAATTCTTCTAAAACTTCGGGTAAAAAATCAAATTTTCCTTTGCTAACTGCACCACTAAAAAGCAATACATCATACGTTTCTACATACTCTTTTATGGTATTTTTTAAAACTTCTTTGTCGTCTGAAATATGGTTTGTAGTTGAAGGTATTTTTAAGTTTTCTAACAACGAAACCAACGTAAAAACGTTACTTCTTCTAATTTGATGGGCTAACGGAATTTCCTCAACTGCAACCAATTCATCACCTGTTGAAATAATCATCACTTTTGGTTGTTTAGCAACTTTTACAAACGATTTTCCAACAGTGGCAAAAACACCCATTTCTGCAGGACTAATTTGTGTGTTTTTTGTAATTAAAATGGCTCCTTTTTGTTCATCTTTTCCCTGTTGATGAATGTTTTGTAAATCTTTAATTTCATCAATCAAAATGGCTGCAATTCCATTGTTTATCTCCAAATCTTCATATCTTACAACAGCTGACGTATTTTTGGGTAATACTGCTCCTGTCATCACTTCAATACAATTTTCAGTATTTTTGAGAGTGATTTGTTCACTTCCTGCAGCTTGAATTCCCTCAATCAAAAAGCTTCTTTGTCCGTTTTGAAATGAAATAAAATCAACAGCAATTCCATCCATAGTAACTCTATTGAATGGTGGAAAATCACGATCTGCCAAAATCGATTCTTTCAAAATTCTTCCAGAAGATTTTAAAAAAGGAATTTCCTCAACACCAAAATCTTGGGTTGAGTTTAAGATAATTTGTAAGGCTTTTTCTACTGAGATCATTATCCACCAATTGTACTCATGCTTTCTGAAACATTTCCTGATTTTCTGTGGGATTCCGCTATAAATCCATTTTCAGGTTTTTCTTTAATGAGTGATAAAAAAAGTGTTTTTAAATCGTCATTTGAAGCGCCATTTCTTATAAAATCTCTCAAATTAAAAACGCCATCATCAAACAAACAATTCTTAAAAGTTCCTGTGCTTGTAATTCTAATTCTGTTGCAATCACTGCAAATAGTTCTAGTAAAAGCAGGAATAATTCCTACTGAACCCAGATGATTTTCAATGGAATAGTTTCTAGAAGTGGAAGATTTTTCAGACTGAATTTCAGTCACTTCAAACTCGCTTTTTATTTCGTTTAAAATCTTAGTAAATGTCCAATTTTCGTTCATTTCACGCTGACCTT
>JANREL010000118.1 GCA_030758355.1 Polaribacter sp. | reverse complement strand
CTATTTCTATTACAATCATTATTTTGAGTATGATTTGCCCCAAATTGATGACCCATTTCATGAATCACAAAATCAATATCATACGCATCACCTACTGGCGAAGCTCTTCCAGTAACTCCTCTTCCTTTTTGTCCTGTTCTACAAACAACTCCCAAACCAGCCAAACCATCTCCACCAACACTAAAAATGTGCCCTATATCATAGTTGGCATTCCCAATGATATTATCGCATTTGGATTGTACTTCATTGATCATAATATTGGGACTTCCATCAGTAATTCCATCAGTGTTTTTATCTAAAAAAATAAGCTGATCATTATTGGCTACCAACACCATTTTTACAGATAAATCTTTTTCAAAAACACCATTTACTCTTGTCATGGAAGTATTCATTGCTGATAAAACTGCCGCTTTTTTAACTTGATCTGTTGCTGTACTTGGAATATTTTGTTGAGTTGGACTCAAATGGAAATCCGCATATTCGCCACTACACACCAATGCCAATCTGTATGTGCGCAATTTACCATCATTGGGAGTTTTAGCAAATTCTAAAGTTGAAAATTGCGTTTTTGAACTCGTTTCCTCCACCATACATTTAAAATTTTCATCCTCAGGAGACAAACTGCTTCTTTTATAAACCAAATACGATTTGTTATCTTTCGTATATGGGTCAATATAAACCGTTTCTTCAGTTCCTGAAAAAATCACTGCATGAAAACCATCTGTTCCCAAACTGATTTTTGCTACGGATGTGACATCATCAATTCCCTGAGCAGTAAATGATTTAATTTTAGGAAATTTTTGCTGCAATGCAGGCTCAAAATTGGAAGTTTCTGAGATTGAAAAACGTTTTAATTGACCAGTTGCATCTGGCAATTCAATGATTTGTTGAGTGGATTTAGCTTTTACACCAATCGAATTTTTAAAAAAATCAATATCAAATTGTACTATTTGATAAGCTTCTGGAAAATTATCTTTTTGATAAACTTGTTTACTATTAGGAACATATTCTAGTTTTTGAAGGGCATTCCATAGTTTTTGTGATTGTATAGAATATGTGAAAAATAATGAAAATATAAAGAATAAATAGGTGTTTATGGATTTCATAAAATAAATTAAATTTCGTAAAACATTTCAAATATAATGAATTCTTTACCTTTGTAGTAGAAAATTATGAATAGAACTATCAACCTTATTGAGCTTGGTTTCAAAGACTACAAAGAAGTGTGGGATTTTCAATCAGAGTTGTTACAAGAAATTGTAACCATAAAGACTGAAAACCGAAAAAATCAACTTCAAAAAAATACTCAAAATCATTTCCTTTTTGTAGAGCATCCTCATGTATATACGCTTGGAAAAAGCGGAGACCTAAGCAATTTGTTGCTAAATGAGCAACAATTAGCTGCAAAAGGCGCTACTTTTTACAAAATTAATCGTGGTGGAGATATCACGTATCATGGTCCTGGACAAATTGTTGGCTATCCTATTTTAGATTTAGAAAATTTTTTTACGGATATTCACAAATATCTGCGTTTGCTGGAAGAAACCATCATTTTGACCATTGCTGAATACGGATTAAAAGGCGAAAGAAGTGAAGGCGAAACAGGAGTTTGGCTAGATGTTGGAACGCCATTTGCACGAAAAATTTGTGCCATGGGAATTCGTTCTTCACGATGGGTAACCATGCATGGTTTTGCTTTGAATGTCAACGTAGATTTGGGTTATTTTGACAATATCATTCCCTGTGGCATTCGTGGAAAAGCGGTGACTTCTATGGAAGTGGAGTTGGGACAAAAAGTGGAAATGGAAGCTATTAAAAAAAGGATCTTAAAACATTTTATGACGCTTTTTGGGGTAGGGGAATATTTTATATAGTATTTTATCTGACTCTTTTTTTGAGCATATCCACTATTGGATAACGATCCCACCCATTTACCACTGTATATATAAAACATAGACACTTGAATCCCTAATTCACGAGATATTTTCACAATGTTTGAAATGTGATTGCTAAGTTCTACTGCTTTTCTCTTAAAAGCTGGATCGTAAATTTATCTCTTACGGTTGCTAATGTTACAATTAATCTTTTTCGCTTAACTTTAAGTCCGTGTTAGATTAGTATATCCAACCTTTCAAAAATTCATGCTTCTCCCCTAGTTGTGTAATGGCTTGATTTCGGATTGTATGCACAATGCCTACCGAGCTTTTTGCTTCGTTCAATCCAAAGCCATTACCTTTTAAGATTTCTTGATAACTGAGGGTATGCAAGTCTGTAAAGCCACTGCTAAACTCAATTTCTTGACTATTTACAGTGATAGAGCGAAAGGTGCGTTGCTTTTTTTCTTTAACGTGGAGCGGCAAATCGTTTTCATCAATAGATAAAAACCAACGAACACGAGCTTTATCAAATTCTAAATACCCTGCCGCTTTATGAGGAGCTCTATGATGTACTTTATTGTCTTGTACTTCCCCAAATATCCACGTAAGCATGTCGTAAAAGTGAACCCCAATATTAGTGGCAATGCCTCCAGATTTGGTTTCATCACCTTTCCAAGAAATATCGTACCATTTACCTCGGGAAGTGATGTAGGTCAAATCTACCTCGTATTTAGTTTGAGTAGGGTTGTTTTGAACACGTTCCTTCAAGGCAATAATGCTTGGATGCAAGCGCAATTGCAGAATGGTATTGATTTTATTCCCAGTTTCGTTTTCGATATCTTGTAGGGCATCTACATTCCAAGGATTCAGTACCAGGGGTTTTTCGCAAATGGCATCAGCACCACTGCGCAACGCCATTCGAATGTGGGCATCGTGCAAATAATTGGGAGTACAAATGCTAACATAATCTAACTGAGTACCATTTCTTTTGAGCTTTTCGATATGGCGATCAAAGCGTTCAAACTCAGTAAAGAAATCGGCATTCGGGAAATAGCTATCCATGATACCCACACTATCAAATTTATCAAGAGCCGCTAATACGGTATTTCCTGTGTCTTTGACGGCTTGTAAATGTCTGGGAGCAATATATCCTGCAGCACCTATGATTGCGAAGTTTTTCATTTGTTCATTTATTCGATGTTCGTTTTCCGATGGTCGATGTTTGTGGTTTAATTTGTTTCTGTGATTTCTGTTGTTAAATCGGTTATTTGGTTAAACAATTTATCTCTTTAAACTCTTGAACAGTTAACCTCTAAACTCTAACCAATTAAACCCTTATAAACTCTTATCCTTTTCATCCAAAAAATCTTTGATATCGTACACCACAGCTTTTTTCTTTTTCAACTTTTCGAAATCAATAGTTTTGAATTCACTATGAGACACTGCCAATACTATGGCATCGTATTTATGGGTATACAATTCTTTGGCTAAATCCAATCCGTATTCTTGTTTTACCTCTTTTCGTTTTGCCCATGGGTCATATACTGTTGTTTTGACTCCGAAACTTTGCAATGCCATCACCATATCAATGACTTTGGTATTTCGGATGTCTGGACAATTCTCTTTAAAAGTAAACCCCAAAATGAGTACTTTTGCTCCTTTTACTTTCACTTCTTTGTCAATCATTAATTTGATAACTTCAGAAGCAACGTGTGTTCCCATGCTGTCATTGACTCTTCTACCAGATAAAATAATCTCAGGATAATAGCCATATTGTTGCGCTTTTTGTGCCAAATAAAACGGGTCTACCCCAATGCAATGACCACCCACCAACCCTGGTTTGAAAGGGAGGAAATTCCATTTGGTTCCAGCTGCTTCTAACACTTCTGAGGTGTTGATGTTCATCAAACTGAATATTTTAGCCAATTCATTCACAAAAGCAATGTTGATATCTCGTTGGCAATTTTCAATGATTTTAGCAGCCTCTGCGACTTTGATAGAGGGAGCTAAATGAGTACCTGAAGTGAGTACTGATGTATATAAATTATTTACTTGCTGCGCCGTTTCAGGTGTTGACCCTGAAGTTACTTTTAGAATGTTTTCAACGGTTTTCACTTTGTCACCAGGACTGA
>JANREL010000117.1 GCA_030758355.1 Polaribacter sp. | reverse complement strand
CCACGAAATGAAAATGACACATTGCTTACACCTCCACTTACAGAAACATTTGGTAAATTTTCTCTGACCCATTTTGTTGCTTTGATAAAATCGAGCGCATTTAATTTATGCTCATCCATTCCAGTAGCAACTGGAAAAATATTTAAATCGAAAATAATATCTTCGGAAGCAAAATTTACTTTATTGACTAAAATATCATAAGAACGTTTTGCAATTTCGATACGTCTTTCATAATTATCAGCTTGCCCAACTTCGTCAAAAGCCATCACAATGACTGCAGCTCCATAACGTTTGATTTGAGTTGCTTCCCAAACAAATTTTTCTTCTCCTTCTTTTAATGAAATGGAATTTACCACACATTTTCCCTGAACAACTTGCAACCCAGCTTCGATAATTTCCCATTTTGAACTATCAATCATAATGGGTACTCTGCAAATATCTGGTTCAGCAGCAATTAAGTTTAGAAATCGAACCATAGATTCTTTCCCATCAATCAAACCATCATCCATATTAATGTCGATAATTTGTGCGCCTCCATCTACCTGATGTCTTGCAATTTCGAGCGCTTCATCAAATTTTTCGTCTTTGATTAATCGTAAAAACTGTCGAGAACCAGCCACATTTGTGCGCTCACCAACATTGATGAAATTGCTATTTTCGTTTAGAACTAAAGGTTCTAAGCCAGACAATCGCATGTATTTATTTTGCTTCACTTTCATCTTATTGCTAACATTTTAATGAGACCTTTCGACTGCGCTCAAGGTGACAACTTTACGAGGTTTATAATTTGCTGCAATATTTGCAATTATTTTAATATGATCCGGACTTGTACCACAACATCCTCCGATAATATTGATCAAATTTTTCTTTAAATATTCTTCTATTTGCTCACCCATTTCTTCAGGGGTTTCGTCATACTCACCAAACGCATTTGGCAAGCCTGCATTGGGATGTGCAGAAATTGCAAAATCTGTTTTGTTAGCAATTGCCTCTAAATGCGGCTGTAATAAATTTGCTCCTAAAGCACAATTAAATCCTACAGATAACAAAGGAATATGAGAAACTGAAATTAAAAAAGCCTCTGCTGTTTGTCCAGAAAGTGTTCTTCCAGAAGCATCAGTAATAGTACCACTTAACATGACTGGAACCTCAATTTTTCGCTCACCTTTTACTTCTTCAATAGCGAATAATGCTGCTTTTGCATTCAGGGTATCAAACACGGTTTCAACCAACAATACATCTACGCCTCCATCCAACAATGCTTCTACTTGTTGCTTGTAGGCAATTCGCAAATCGTTGAAAGTAACGGCTCTGTACCCAGGATCGTTTACATCTGGAGACATACTTGCAGTTTTATTTGTTGGCCCAATTGAACCTGCCACAAAACGAGGTTTGTTAGGTTCTTTTGCGGTGAATTCATCCGCAACCTCACGTGCTATTTTTGCAGATTGAAAATTCAATTCATACACCAAATCTTCCATTTGATAATCTGCCATTGCTATGGTAGTTCCCGAAAACGTATTGGTTTCTACAATATCAGCACCCGCTTCAAAATACTTTGCGTGTATTTCTTTGATTGCTTGAGGTTGCGTGATGGAAAGCAAATCATTGTTTCCTTGCAATGAAGTTGGATAATTTTTGAAACGTTCGCCTCTAAAATCTGCTTCTGTAAATTTATATTGTTGAAGCATGGTACCCATGGCTCCATCTAAAACCAAAATTCGCTCTTGTAAAGCGTTGTATATATTTGACATTTTTGATGTTTTTTTATCAATTTGTCATCAGGAAAGTGTGAGATTTCGCTGTTATCTGTCAAATAAACACGTGGAAAATCAGTATTCATTTGTAGAATGTAGCACCTTTTCTTTCTAAAAAAGGAGGTTGCTAAGGTTTCAACGGGTCTAATCCCTCTGCCTTTCGTGATAACGTTTTTTAAGTGTAAGAACTCCTTGCAAAGTAACGTAATATTTTTTTATTTGCAGAATGTATTTGATTTAAAAATTAGTTTTTATCAAACAAATTTGACGATAAATAACGGTCACCTCTGTCACAAATAATGGCAACAACAACGCCACTTTCTAATTTTTCAGCTACTTTTAGGGCGCAAAAAACATTCCCTCCACTGCTCATACCTGCAAAAACACCTTCTTCTTCTGCCAATCTTTGAGTCATTAAAGTTGCCTCAGCTTCACTGACTTCAAGCACTTCGTCTACCTTTTTTCTGTTAAAAATTGCAGGAACATATTCATCTCCCCATTTTCTAATTCCAGGAATTTTTGAATCTCCATCAGGTTGAACACCAACAATAGTGATGCTTTTATTCATTTCTTTCAGATAATCCGAAACACCCATAATAGTTCCTGTGGTTCCCATAGATGCCACAAAATGTGTAACTTCACCTTCAGTATCTCTCCAAATTTCAGGACCTGTTGTTTTGTAATGCGCTTTGGAATTATCAGGATTGTCAAATTGATTCAATCTGTAATAGCCTTTTTTGTATTTTAATTTTAGTGCGTAATCACGTGAACCTTCAATTCCTAATTCTGCAGGAGTTAAAATTACTTTTGCTCCATATGCACGCATGGTTTGAACTCTTTCAATAGTTGAATTTTCTGGCATTACCAATACCATGTTTACACCCAAAACTTTAGCCATTAACGCCAAAGCAATTCCTGTATTTCCACTTGTTGCCTCAACTAAAGTGTCTCCTTTTTTAATGTTTTTTTTCTTGATTGCTTCATTAATCATGTTAAAAGCAGCTCTGTCTTTTACACTTCCACCAGGATTATTTCCTTCCAATTTTAACAATAAGGTAACTCCGTCTTTTTTAAAAATATTTTGAACCTCTATTAAAGGTGTATTTCCTACAAAATCAATGATGTTTTTTGTCTTCATAATCCTTCTTTTTTAAATATTTTATTTTCGTATTGCACAGTTACTACCGAGTTTTTTTCAATTGATTCTCGAATACAAACATTGGCACCAATCACCGAATTTTCACCAATCACAACGTTTCCTCCTAAAATGGTAGCATTTGCATAAATAACAACATTATTTTCGATTGTAGGATGTCTTTTTGTGGATGCCAAACTCTTTTTTACTTGCAACCCCCCCAAAGTTACTCCTTGAAAAATTTGCACATTATTTTTAATGATAGTGGTTTCACCAATCACAATTCCTGTTGCATGATCTATAAAAAAAGATTCTCCAATTTCTGCTCCCGGATGAATATCTGTTCCTGTATATCTGTGCGCAAATTCGCTCATCATTCTTGGTAAAACAGGGACATTTAATTGCAATAATTGATGACTTAAACGATATACGGCAGTTGCATAAAAGCCAGGATATGCTAAATAAACTTCTTCTAAACTTTTTGCTGCAGGATCATTTTTAAAGGCAGCCAAGGCATCTAGATCTAATTTTGCTCTTATATCATCAAAAGAATTTTTAAAATTCTCCCAAATAGTTTCTCCGTTTTCAACGTTTAATCTCTCTAAAATTTTTAAGAACTTTTCGGTTGTTTTTTCTTGATAAACAAACTTATACTGTGTGTCAATCACCCCATTTATAAGTTCTTTTGTGAAGATTTCAACAGCATCTCTTAAACACATGTGATAATCTTTTACAGGCAAAGTATCTATAATTTGTCTCATTTTTATGTTTCAGGTGCTAATTCCACTTCCAAACCATGTAATTCTGGGGTCATTTGAATTTGACAACCTAATCTGCTATTCTCTTTAACATAAAATGCTTCAGCCAACATGGCATCTTCGTCATCAGACATTTCTGGTAATTCGTGATCAGAATTTACATAACATTGGCAAGATGCGCACATGGCCATTCCACCACAAATTCCAATGGTTCCTTCTTCAGCTAATTCGTAAGAGCGAACAACTTCCATCAAATTCATAGCCATATCTGTAGGGGCAATCACTTCGTGAGTTACGCCATTTCTATCAATAATTTTTAGTTGAATGTCTTGCATTATTTTTATTTCTAATAAGTCGCAAAGTTACTGAAACCTAACAAGAATTTT
>JANREL010000116.1 GCA_030758355.1 Polaribacter sp. | reverse complement strand
CAGCAGCTTCCTCAAGAACATGGAAAATTCAAGCATCAAAACCAGGTCATTTTGGTTTAGGTCCTGTTGGAGGAACAACTCCGACTGAATGGTATGGTGCAGGTCCTAATGAAAAAGCAGCTGTTGGTATGTATGATGATCGATTTATTTTTAGTTCAGATGGTACTTTTTCACATGTGACCAATGGAGATATTTTTGGTAGAGATCCGCATATTGTAAATGATTTAGGACCAAATGTATCTGGAACTACCGATGGTGCAGATATCTTAAACTATGCATTTGCTGATTATACAGAATCTTTCTTTTTAACAGCTCCGGGAGGTGTAGAAACAATTAACCTATCTGGAAATGCGTTTATTGGATATTACACAGGAGGTAATCATCAATACCAAATTTTTGATAGAGGTGTTGCAAATGAAATGTTATTAAAAACTACTGATGCAGCTACTCAATTTGATTGGTGGTTTATTATTGTAATTGAATAATCTTGTAGTTTTTAATAATAAAAAAGGTCAGTATAAACTGACCTTTTTTATTTTTTTCAGTATTAACAATATAATATCTTATTATTTCTTAAATTTAGATATTACAAACCTTTTTTATATTTTAAAAAGTAAATTGCCATAAGTATTTTATTTAAATTACCAATACAATAACACAACAGTGTGTTGTTTATTTAATTTTAAAAACATTAAAAACTCCTTGTTTATAGAGGTTTAGTCAATATTTATTGGTATTTTATTAATGTATATTTATTGTTGGGGTATTTTTTAAGTCATTTAAGTAGAAAGGCTTTAGTTTTATTAAATTATTAATTTACCAAATTAAATCCGCTGTCAAAATCAATACCAACTAAAAAATAAACTTCGGATTTTATTTAAAAACAACAACATTATGAAAAACATTTTTTTGAGATTGTTCCTTTTCTTACTAGCATTTCAGGTTTTTGGCCAAACAGATAAAGTATCTGTTGTTACAAATAATCAAGGATCAAAACTAGTCGTAAACGGAAAAGATTTTATCGTTAACGGTATGAACTGGGATTACATCCCAATTGGTACAAATACGGTAAATGCAGATTTTTGGAATAAATCTGATGAAGTTATCAAAAGCGCACTTGACGCTGAAATGATGCTATTAAAAAACATGGGTGTCAACGCCATTCGTCAATATACTGGAGTTCCTGCAAGATGGATCAAGTATATTTATGAAACACATGGAATATATACCATGTTAAATCACTCTTTTGGTCGTTATGGTTTAACATTAGATGGTGTTTGGACACCTATTACTGATTATTCTGAACCAAGAACTCAAAAATTTTTACTATCTGAAGTTGATAAACTAGTAAAAGAATATAAAGACACTCCTGGTATTTTAATGTATTTACTAGGGAATGAAAATAATTATGGATTGTTCTGGCAAGGTGCTGAAACAGAAGATTTTCCTGATGATGAAAAGGAAAGACAATTTGTAGGTGAAAAAAGAGGTAGACCAATGTATCGTTTAATGAACGAAGCTACAAAAAAAATGAAAGCAATAGATATGTCTCATCCTGTGGCAATTTGTAATGGTGATACATTATTTATTGATATCATCGCTGAAGAATGTAAAGATGTTGACATTTTTGGAGTTAATTCATATAGAGGTCCTTCTTTCACAGATATTTTTCAAGTAGTAAAAAGTAAATTAAACAAACCTTTATTATTTACCGAATTTGGCGCGGATGCTTTCAATGCTATAGATAATCAAGAAGATCAACTTTCTCAAGCATTTTATATGGTTGAGAATTGGAAAGAAATTTATCAAAATACTGCTGGTTTAGGAAAAGCTGAAAACTCGATTGGAGGTTTTACTTTCCAATTTAGTGATGGATGGTGGAAATTTGGTTTTGAGAAAAGAGAAGGCGCTGATGTTCATGATAACAATGCTTCTTGGTCAAATGGGGGATATCAGAGAGATTATATTCCGGGAAAAAACAACATGAACGAAGAGTGGTTTGGAATTTGTGCAAAAGGGCCAACTAACGAAAGAGGATTATATACGTTATATCCAAGAGCTGCTTACTATGCTTTAAAAGAAGCACACAATATAAATCCATATGCAGAAGGAACTTCTTTAGAGTCAATTACTACCTATTTTAAAAATATTCAATTGATGGATGCAGTTTTAAGAGCAAGAGGTGATAAAGCTGCTTTAGGTGGAAATGAGAAAATAAAATTAAGTAATCTAAGAGCTGAATTTACCACATTCAATACAGGAGGAACTTTATTAACAACCCCTCAAATTTCTGATGGAACAGGACAAACCTATCCTGATAGATTAGGTTTTGATCACATGCAATCGTATTTTATAGGGGTTGCTGGTCAACCAACAGCTAGTATGAAAGCAGAAGTAAATTTCAATATTTTAGGAAACGTGGCAGGAAATCCAATTGATGATATTTTCTATGAAAATATTGGTAGACCTGTAACTGTAAATTCAGATAATGGAAATTTAACACTTACAGATAATAACAGATTAAGAGTTTATAATGCCTCTTTTGAGTGGAAAGCTGAAAAGTTTGATATGAGAGGTTTTTATAGAACAAGTCATTATCATTGGGCATATGAAGGAGATATTTTTAATTTATACCCAGAAGCAAATTATGGGCCAAATTTAGACATCTATAATGGTGAAATTTTGGGATTAGAAGTTGACGGTAAAGGCTCTTTGGCAGGATTAAAAGCTGCTTTTGGCCCACAATTATGGTGGGGAGCAAATCCTGCAGTTTTGTTAAAATACAGAAAAAAAGTGGGTCATTTTGACGTAACTGCAATTTATCATAAAGATATTGTTGCAGGAAATGGAATTGATGAAAATGGGAATCGTATTTTTGATCCAATACAAGCAAGATCTGGTGTAATTCCAGCATTACCAACAGAAAGAACTACAATCGCAATTGAGAAAAAAGCAGAACACTTTGCGTTTCAATTGGGTGGTATTTGGGCAGGTAGACCTTTAAACGGAAGAACTTATCAAGTTACAACAGGAACTTCTGGAAATTATACAGTTCTAAATGATCGAATCCAAGCTAAGGATAATTTTGGTGGAAAAGCAAAAATTACTTATCAAAATGGAAATATCAACTGGTATGCGCAAGGTTCTGTAATGGGTCTCGTAGCGAATGGTGGTTTTGATCAAACAATGACATTTACAGGTTGGAAACTAAAAGATAGTGGAAGTGGAAACTTAAATAATTTTTTAACAGGTTTTGCATACAACACTGGTAAATTTCAAGTTGCACCAAACTTTATGTGGCAAAAACCAATGGTTGATCCAATGCCAAATGATGTAGGGGCTCCAGGAAGATTGCGTAATTTTGTAGATGATCCGTTTTCTGTAAGAGGTGGAAACAGAGAAACTACAGCTGGTGAAATTTTACTTACTTACGACCCAACTCCAGGAACTTACATGTACGAATGGGATAATGATAGAGCAGAAGACGCTAAGTTTGCAATGAATTTAGGTTTTGTATATCGTCATTTACCAACAACTCAAGATGCTGCCATAGGTTTCTTAGCAAATCGTGCGTTTTTTGCCTTCGCACAATCAGCACCTGCTCAAGATTTATGGGAAGTACACTCAAGAATTGTTTCTAAAATCAGACCAGATTTCGGATTTATTTCAAATATTTACTATGGAACAGGACAAGCAAATGGTGATAGTGAAAGAACAATTACTCGTTTTGGAGCAGATTTAAGAATGATATATAATAAAATGAAAATTACAGGAATGGTAAAAGTAAATGATTGGGGGCCTTTTGACTACCATAGAGATTTCAACTTAACATTCCCTGTTCAATTAATGTTAGATTTTTCAACATCTGTTGGAAAACCAGATTGGTTTATATTACCCGATACGAAAGTAGGGATCAGGGGAACTTGGAGAGCTTTGAATGAAAATTCACCAAGATATTCACCAATGGTTACGGCAACTCCTTTTGCAACTGCACCTATTATAAGTCCTATCGGATTTCCAAACGGTTCAGAATGGGAAATTAGAACATACATTCATATTAATATTGGAAA
>JANREL010000115.1 GCA_030758355.1 Polaribacter sp. | reverse complement strand
AACGAACATCCGAAATTAATCCTTACTAAAAAAGGAGTTGAGAATATTAGAAAAAATTTAGGGAATATTCCAATTTTTGACAACACTTTACAAGCTGTAAAAGAAGAAATAGATGCTGAAATTGCATTAGGTATAGAAACACCAATTCCTTTAGATTATTCAGGTGGTTATACACATACTCGTCATAAAAAAAACTTTCTAGCCTTGCAAAAAGCAGGTCTGTTATATCAAATTTTAAATGATGAAAAATATGCAAAGTATGTAAAAGAAATGTTACTGCAATATGAGGAAATGTATAAAACATTGCCTTTACATCCTAAAACAAGATCTTATGCAAGAGGTAAATTATTTTGGCAATGTTTAAACGACTCTAATTGGTTAGTTTATGTAAGTCAAGCTTATGATTGTATTTATAATTATCTATCTGAAGAAGAGCGTAATAAGTTAGAAACTAATTTGTTTAGACCCTTTGCAGATCATATATCAATAGACAGTCCACAATTTTATCAACGAGTTCACAACCATAGCACTTGGGGTAATGCAGCTGTTGGTATGATTGGTTTGGTTATGAATGATGAAGAATTAATAGAACGCGCTTTATATGGTATAAAAGGTTTAAATTTAGATAAAACTGCGAAAGATGATGATGGGGGCTATCTAAATAAAGATGGTAAAGCTGGTTTTTTAGCAAATATAGAAGAACCGTTTTCTCCTGATGGATATTATACAGAAGGTCCTTATTACCAAAGATATGCAATGTATCCTTTTTTGATTTTTGCAGAAGGATTACAAAACGTAAGACCCGATTTAAAAATTTTCGAATATAAAGAAGGTGTACTTCTAAAATCGGTAAATACACTTTTAAATTTATCGGATGCAGATGGAGAGTTTTTCCCATTAAATGATGGTCAAAAAGGAATGTCTTACTATTCTAGAGAATTAGTAACAGCTGTTAATATTGCCTATAAATATGGAAATCAGGATGCTGGCTTATTAAGTATTGCAGAAAAGCAAAACGAAGTTTTATTAGATGACTCGGGATTTTCTGTTGCTCTTGCCATTAAAAATGGGGAAGCAAAACCATTTCAAAAAAAATCGATTAATTTAAGTGATGGTTCAGAAGGGAAACAAGGTGGAGTTGGCATTTTAAGAAGTGAAGATTTAGAATTGGTTTTTAAATATTCAGCTCAAGGTTCAAGCCATGGGCATTATGATAAATTATCATTCTCTTTATACGAAAATGGGCAGGAAATAATTCAAGATTATGGTTTGGCACGTTTTGTAAATATCGAGCAAAAAGGTGGAGGTAATTATTTAAAAGAGAACAAAACTTGGGCAAAACAAACCATAGCCCATAATACAGTTACGCAAAATGAAACTTCTCATTTTGATGCAAAATATGATATTGGAAGTCAGCATCATTCTGAACTGCATTATTTTTCTTCAGAAAACGAAAATGTTCAAGTGGTAAGTGCGAAAGAAACGAATGCATATCCAGGCACTGAGTTACTGCGAACAATGGTTGTTATAAAAGATAAAGATTTTGAAAAACCTTATCTTTTAGATATTATGAAGATAAATTCAAGCAAAGAAAATCAATACGATTTTCCATATTACTTTTTAGGACAAGTTTTAAATACCAATTTTGATTATAAAACTCCAGAAAATTTGAAGCCTTTAGGGAGCAAAAACGGATATCAACATTTGTATTTAGAAGGTTCTGCAAACGCATCAAGTGAAAACAGTAAATTATCTTGGATCAATCATCAAAAATTTTACACATTAACATCCATTACAAATAATAACGATGAATTGTTATTTACAAGAATTGGAGCCAATGATCCTGAATTTAATTTAAGAAGAGAAGCAGCATTATTATTAAGAAGAAAAAATACAAAAAATACGCTTTTTGTTTCTACCATAGAAGCACATGGAAGTTATAGTCCAGTTACAGAATTTGCTATAAACTCGAAGAGTAGTATTAAAGAACTAAAAGTTCTTTTAAATACAGAAGAGTATACTGCAATTGCAATAACAACTGTAAATAATTTTACTAAAGTATTTATTACCTCAAATAAAAATAATTCGAAAGTATTTAAACATTCCTTAAAAATTAACGGTAAGAACTACAATTGGAGAGGTTCTTATCACTACAAATAACAAAAAAACAAAAAAAATGAAAACATTTGGAGCAAGTAAAGAATTTTTATTCGATGAAAACCAAGAATGGGAAGTTGTTGGTGAAGGTGTAAAACGTAAAATTATGGGTTTTGATGATAAAATTATGCTAGTTAAAGTACATTTTTCTGCTGGTGGTATTGGTTATGAACATAAACATCATCATTCTCAAGTAACCTATGCAATAGATGGTGAATGGGAATTTACAATTGGAGGAGTTACAAAAACAGTAAAAGATGGCGATTCTGTTTATATTCCACCTCATGTTTTACATGGAGCAACATGCACTAAAGAAGGAATTTTAATTGATGTATTTAGTCCAATCAGAGAAGATTTTATGGAATAGTGAAATTTTCTCCCCTTTTTTATAAAGTAAAAATACATTAACTTTTTTTTAAGAATAATTTGTTTTGTTTAAAAAATTTGTTTATATTTGGTAAACCAAACTGGTGAACCAATAATTTTAATCAAAAAATAATTTTTATGAAAAAACTTTTAATAATCTAAAAAAGGATAGGTATTATCCTATCCTTGTCAAAAAAATACTTCGGCTCAAGGAAGTATAAGTAACACATAAATTTAATTAGGTATTAATCAAACCAAAAATAAAAAAATATTTTTCAACAATTTGTTTTTTTAAAGTTTATTTAAAGTTGTGTGTATTATTAGGAATTCGCTATTTATAGCGGAAAATTTACAATTTTTTAACATAAAATAATATTATGAAACTAAAACTTAAGTTAACGTTACTGTTAATACTGCTAGTAAACACTTTTTTTTATGCGCAAGACTCTTACACACTAAAAGGAATTGTAGCATCCAAAGTGGATAATTCTCCATTACCTGGGGTAACTATCAGAATCGCTAAAACTAATACAGGTTCACAAACCGATTTTGATGGGGTTTACTCTATTAAAGTAAAAGTAGGAGATATCTTAGAATTTTCCTATCTAGGTTATAAAGCTCAAACAATTATTATAACAAATCAAAAAACATTAAATGTGACAATGATTGAAGATAATAGTGTTCTAGATGAAATCATTATTGTGGGTTATGGTTCACAAAAAAAATCTCATTTAACAGGTGCAATTTCAAAAGTTAAAAACGAAAAATTAGATCAAATATCTGTTGCAAGAGTTGATGATGCTCTTATTGGTCAGGTGTCTGGGGTAAATATTCAAGCTACCAATGCAGAAGCTGGTGGAGCACCAACAATTACTATTAGAGGTGTTGGGTCTATTAATGCAGATTCGGGTCCTGCAGTTGTAGTAGATGGAATCATAGTCAGTGCAGACTTTCTTGGAAACCTTAACATGAATGACATTGAGTCTTTTGAGGTTTTAAAAGATGCTGCTTCGGCTGCAATTTATGGTAGTGAGGGGTCTAATGGAGTCATTTTAATTACTACTAAAAGTGGTAAAGAAGGAAAAACTAGTTACAGCTATGAAACATATACAGGCTACAAAAATGCGCATGGTAGTGATGATTATCGAAAAAGTGTAGCATCTTGGGTGCAAAAAGAATTTGCTTCTACAGGAACTATATCTGGAGAAAGTTTATATGCGCAACTCTTAGTAGAAACTACAGGTGTTGATAGAGACTGGCAAGATGTTTTCTTTGATGGAGGTACAATAACAAGTCATTCTTTCGCAGCACGTGGTGGTTCTGAGAATACAAAGTTTAGTTCATCACTAAGATACTTAAGTGATGAAGGTGTAGTATTAACAGATGATTATAAATTGTACACGGGGAGTTTGAAAATGGATACAAAATTAGGCAAAAAAGTAAAATTTGGAATAAATGTAACTCCGTCCTATACAAAACAAAGAAGTTTACCTACCTCTATTCATAATCCTATACGTCAATCACCTTGGTTGCCAATTTATCATACAGCAGAAACATTGCAATTTAT
>JANREL010000114.1:2959-4096 GCA_030758355.1 Polaribacter sp. | reverse complement strand
TTATTTTAAGATAAATCATTACTCCTAAAAGTGTTGGAGCCCAGAGCCCAATAAAAATTCCATGTAGTTTATTTCCTGTTAAAAATATATATTCAGCAACAAGAATGATTAGAAGGCATAATGCTAACATTAAAATGTCAACAGTTTGTATGTTTTTTTTAAATTTCATAAATTCTGTTAGTCAATCATAAAAATAAATAAATTTTTTAATTATATAAATAATTAGTGTAAATATTTCAATTTTAAATATTTATGTATAGTTTTAATCATTACACATTATCAAAATTGAATTACAGTTTTTTCTTAATTTGTTAGTTTTAAGGTTTTTGCTTTATATTAGTACCCAAACAATATACAAATTACTATGAATTGCTTTATAAAATCATTGATAATTGTTCTTAATTTTTTAGTTTTTTCAATCTATTCTCAAGAAGTACCACCTATAAATGTTTTCTCACCAGAAGATTATGCAGCTGAGAATCAAAATTGGGCGATTACACAAGCACCTAATAAATATATTTATGTAGCTAATAATAAAGGTCTTTTAGAATATAATGGAACAAGTTGGCGACTGTATCCGACACCAAATGAAACAATTTTAAGATCCGTGAAAAGTTTTCAAGATAAAATTTATTGTGGATTTTACAGAGATTTTGGATTTTGGAAAAAAAACAATTTAGGAGTTTTAGAATACACTTCAATTGTGGAAGAGAAAAAATTAAAAATGCTTGAGGATGAGCAAATTTGGGAAATTTTAGAATTGGATAACTTCATGATATTTAAATCATTACAAAGAATATATCTGTATGATTTAAAATCAGAATCTATAAAAATTATTAAGACTTCGAAAAATATTATTAAAATAGCTAAAGTAGAGAATGCTATTTATTTTCAAGAATTGTACAAGGGAGTTTTTGTCATAGAAAATGGAAAACCAAAATTAATCTCAGATAATTCAATTGTCAAAGAAAATAAATTAGTAGATATTTTTTTAAAAAACAATAAATTACATTTTTTAACTCAGAAAGAAGGTTTTTTTTATTTAGAAAACAACGAACTAAAAAAATGGGAGACATCTTCCAACTTGCTTCTTAAAAACAAAACAATTTATAGTTCAATTCAATTGCAAGATGAAAG
>JANREL010000114.1:1541-2859 GCA_030758355.1 Polaribacter sp. | reverse complement strand
AATGGAAATTGAGAAACAAATTAGAAGGATTTTCTAATTCAAGTAGGTATTTTGAAATTATAGAGGGAAATAAAATATTCATAAACCATGAATACAAGGGAGTTTTTAAGCTAATAGTGGATAAAGATTTTACTAAAATAATTGAGTCATCTAAAGAAACATCCATAAAGAAAGGAATACATTCAAGTATTTTCACTTTTAATAAGTCACTATTTTATGCTTCTAAAAACGGAATTTATAGGTATTCAAGCGAAAAAAAATCATTTCAATTTGATAAATCATTTAGTTCATTAATTTCAAAAGATAAGTTTTTGACAGGGAAAATAATTCCGGATGTTACATCAAACAAATTATGGTCTTTTTCCTCCAATGAAATCAGATTTTTATCACCTGGGAAATTAAGTAATAAACCCGAATTAAACATCATTCCGTTAAAAGGATCATTGCATAAGAGTGCTACTGGTTATGAAAATATAATAAACTTAACAGATAAAAAATATTTAATCGGTACAACGGATGGATTTTTAATAATAGATTTAAATAAAATTAGAGAAACAAAAGACTTTTCTGTAACTATAGATGCTGTTTTTAAAAACACTATTGATACTGAAAAAAAGAGAGTGAGTTTGGCAGGAAATATCTTTTTTTCTAATGAAGAAAATAATTTAGAATTTACCTTTAGTGTCCCAAATTTTAGTAAAACTTCTACTGTTGAATACCAATATCAATTAGAGGGATTGAAAGAAAATTGGACACTTATTTCAAAAACAAATACTGTTTTATTAGAAAATTTACCGGCAGGAGATTATGTGTTTAAAGTAAAAGCATTTATTGATAATAAACCTAGTTTAAACGTGGCAACTTATCGTTTCGAAATTAATAGACCATGGTATTTACTAAATACATTTATCGTAATTTATATTGTTTTATTTGTTTTTATTTTTTATTGCATACACGTCGTAACAAAGAGATATTATAGAAAACAACGTCAGAAATTATTAGTAGATGCTCAAAAAGAGCTTGAATTAAAAGAACTTGAAAACTCTCAAAAAATTATCAAACTCAATAATGATAAATTACGATTAGATATCGAAAATAAAAATAGAGAATTGGCTACATCTACAATGAGTATGATTAAGAAAAATGAATTTTTAAATGCCATAAAAACGGAGCTAGTTTCTGGCGGAAAAAATAATCTTGATAAAGTTGTAAAAATTATTGATAAAAACTTAAACAATACAGATGATTGGAAATTGTTTCAGGAAGCTTTTAATAATGCTGATAAAAAGTTTCTAAAAAAGATTAAAAACAATCATCC
>JANREL010000114.1:0-1441 GCA_030758355.1 Polaribacter sp. | reverse complement strand
TTTTGGATGTTGTTTTTTTGTTGTGTTTTTTTTAGTGTATTTGTAAAATATTAGCTATAAATTTGAGGAAACTACACATTAAACTTTTTTTTATGAGAAAAAAAATCACTTTTTTACTCTTTGCATTGTCAACAATGATTGCTTTTTCGCAAACATTTAATGTTAAAGGAGTTGTTAAAGACGCTGTCTCAGGCGAAACATTACCTGGGGTAAGTGTTGTAATTAAAGGTACCTCAATTGGTACAGAAACAAATTTTGACGGGGTTTTCAATCTCGCTAATGTAAAACAAGGAGCTACTTTAGTTCTTAATTATTTGGGCAAGAAGCCTAAAGAGGTTGTTGTAACAAGTGCTTCAATCACAGTTTCTTTGGAGGATGCTGCTGAAGCTCTTGAGGAAATTGTTGTAATTGGATATGGGACACAAAGAAAAAAAGAAGTTACTGGTGCAGTAACAGTAATTTCTAGTGCTACTATTGATGATTTACAGCCAACAAGAATCGAGCAAGCTTTGCAAGGGCAAGTTGCAGGGGTAAATATTACAACTTCTTCTGGTTCTCCTGGTGCTGCTGCAAACATCAGAATTCGAGGGATTTCTACGAATGGAGATAGTAGACCTTTAATTTTATTAGATGGAAGGGTAATTGAGGATTTGAGTGTTGTAAATCCATCAGATATTGAATCTATAAACATTTTAAAAGATGCTGCTGCTGGTATTTACGGAGTGAGAGCTGCAAATGGTGTGATTTTAGTGACTACAAAATCAGGTAGAAAAAATACCGCTTTTGTTTCTACATTTAATACCTACGTTGGTTTTCAACAAACAACTAGAGAAATACCTTTGTTGAATGCTACTGAATATGCTTTACTAGCTAATGAAGCGTTTGCAGCTAACGGAGAACCATTGCCATTTCCTTCAGTTGCTGGTTTAGGACAAGGTACTAATTGGCAAAGACAAGCTTTTGAATCTGCTCCAATTTATAGTATTGATTATACGTTAAATAAAGGTACAGAAAAATCAACCTATTCTTTAGGTTTGTCTGTTCTTGATCAAGATGGTATTGTTGGTTTGGATAAATCAAACTTCAACAGAAGAAATATTCGTTTTAATTTTGATACTGAAATTACTGATAAATTAAAATTCACTTCATCAACAATTTTCACAAACACTAACAAAAGAAACTTGAGCGAAAATGTTTTGGGTTCAGTATTGTTCAATGCGTTAAATATGCCACCTACAATTCCTGTATTTCAAGCAAATGGAGAGTTTTCAAGACCTCCAGCAACAGGAACTGGTATCGAAGTTGCAAATCCATTGGCACAAGTTGACAATGCTCAAAACAGGTCTGGAGTTAATAAAATTTCTGGAAGTTATGGGTTGAATTATCAAATTAATTCTGATTTTTCTGCTGAAACAAGGTATCAAGCCAATTATGCGATATC
>JANREL010000113.1 GCA_030758355.1 Polaribacter sp. | reverse complement strand
AATTGCCTCTGAATTTCTTCTGAAATTTCTTCCTTTGAAAAAATTCCCAATTGCTGACAAAAATAAGGTTGCGTTATATATTTTAATCCAAATTTTTTTTTCCATGGTAATGGCATTACAGCCTCATAATCATTCAACACCAAAACATCCCAATGATCAGCAACAATATCCAAATACCAAGAAAATGCATAAATTCTTGATTGAATTGAATTTTCAATACACAAATCGTATTTTTCAACATCCAAGGCTGCTCTTTTGAGATACAAAATCATATTAAGAAGTGGCAATTTTTAACATGGATTCATACAAACGTTTCCAGCCTTTCCAACGCAAATAATCGCTCAAACTTTCGTTGTGAAATAGTGTGATAAAAGTGCCATTTACGGCTTTTACTTCATCTTTCAATTCTTTAATTTTTCCCAAAGATTGTTTGGGCGTTAACTTCATGTAATCATTCAAAGTAGTGTCCATCAATGCAAAAGGAAATATTTTTAATGGTGTTTGAATTTCAAAATCCAAATCATAAAAATAAAAGGGTGTACATGTACTTGCACGAAAACCAACATGACTTGCATACCCCATTGAATAATCTTCTTCGATTTCTAAATCAATCAAAATTTGATATGTTTCAGGTAAATTAAATCGTAAATAATGCTGTCTTGTTCTTGAAACGGGCATGTTTGTGATGTTTTCCAATCGTTCTTTTTCTTTTTTAATCATCACAACATCTTGCGAAGAAAAATACGAGGGATGCAAACCTACTGTTGCATAATCGACCATATCTTTAATGAGCAATCGAAACTTTTTCTTAGAAGCAGAAACATTAGTATCAAAAGAAGTGTAATCGCCAATTAGAAAGAAAAAAATAGTGTTTACTTTCTGGTCTTTTTTGAGTTGTAATAACTTTTGAAAAGTGTCAAATGGATCTTTTTTAACGTTGAGCAAAACAATCAAACGCGACCAAAATTCAACTAATTTCAAATGAATGAGGTCTTTAATAAATCCTCCAAAAGTTCTTACCAAACTTTTGTGTTTGTATGCAAATGCATTGTCAACATCAATTGTTGAAATAAATTTGTACGTCCTTTTTTTGTAGGTATAGTTTGGAAACTTTTCTTGTATAATTTTCAACAACTTAAAAGCCCAAACATCTACTACAGGTTTCTCTAAAAACCGATACCTGAATGCCAAACTTTGTGTGGCTGTATAGCGTCCATGTTGGTCTTTTACGTGCGGTAAATATTCTTCATAGCGCGAAATCAAATAAAAACTTGCTGCAAAAATATCAAAAGGAATTGCAGACCTCGCATTGGTTGCAAAAAAACAAGGAATATCATCCCACTTTTGCATGCTAATTTCCAAATCATTCACTCCTTGTTCAAAAAGTAAGTCATTGCTTTTGATGAAAAATTCGTTTTCTAAAGGCATTTTGGTGTACGAAATCTTAGGACCATCATGTGCAACAAATTCTTCTACTTTTGAAGTAAAACTAACAGGAATCAACAATATTTTAGATAAAATATGTCTGAAAATATAGCGAACTCTTGGTGTGATTTTATGGGTGTAAACTAGAATCAAAATGAGTTTTGAGGATTTAGTATTTGGTGTTTAGTGATTCGTAAAATAATAAACAAATTGCAACGTTTTCTCATTGGTTCGTGTATTCATTAAATCATTGCAAAATGCCTTCATCTGCAAAGCTAAAATACGCTTTTTCAGCAATTATCAAATGATCTAACAATTTTATATCTAAGGTATTTCCTGCATTTTTTATTTTTTGTGTTAACTGTACATCAGCATCACTGGGTTTTAATTTTCCTGAGGGATGATTGTGACACACAATAATGGCAACTGAAAACAACTCTAAAGCTTGTTTAAAAAGCAATCTGATATCTACAACTGTAGCTGTCATTCCTCCTTTACTTACTTGATGTTTTGCCAATACTTTGTTAGAATTATTCAAAAAAAGCACCCAAAATTCTTCATGTGATAAATCACCAATAATAGGGTGCATTAGTTTAAAAACATCATTGCTCCCCCCTATTTTTGGTTTTTCAAGCAAGTTTTCTAACTGTCTTCTTTTACCCAATTCTAAAGCTGCAATGATATTTATAGCTTTTGCTTCTCCAATTCCTTTGAAAGTCATCAATTTTTCGATAGATACCTTTGCGAGTTCATTAATATTGCCCTCAACAGATTGCAACATTCTTTGCGATAAAGCAACTGCTGATTCTTGTCTATTTCCTGAACCAATTAAAATTGCCATCAACTCAGCATCAGACAAAACCATTTTCCCTTTGGCAACTAATTTTTCACGAGGCCTATCATCTAAAGCCCAGGATTTTATTGATAACTTTTTCATTTATTTTTTTTCTAAAAGTAAGAGAATATTTTTTAAAAAAAACCAATTTAAAACTCAAAAAAAAAAATCAATCGTCAATTGTCAATTCTTAGTTCATAATTCTTCATATATTTGTAACGTTTTCTTAGATCATTGAAAAAATGAAAATTATCATTGCAGGTGCTGGAGACGTTGGTTTTCACTTAGCGAAACTGCTTTCTTACGAGTCTCAAGACACGTATATTATAGATTTTGATGGCGAGCGTTTAAACTACATCAACAATCATTTGGATGTGATTACCAAAAAAGGCGATGCAACTTCTATCAAATTACTGAAAGAAATTGGCATACATTCTGCTGATTTATTGATTGCAGTTACCGAAAGTCAGAATACCAATTTTACGATTTCCGTGATTGGGAAATCTCTGGGCGCCAAAAAAACAATTGCCAGAATTGACAATCCAGAGTTTTTATGCGAATGTGAAGTGGATTTTAAAAAACTCGGCGTCGATTTTATGATTTCCCCTCAAGAATTGGCAGCAAATGAAATTAAAATGTTACTAAATCAGGCATCATTCAATGATACTGTGGCTTTTGAAAGTGGTGTTTTTAATGTGTTAGGTGCAACGCTAACCTACAAATCTCCTTTGATTGATTTAACCGTAAAAGAAGCCAGACAAACGTTTCTAAATATCGATTATATTGCCATTGCTATCAAAAGGGAAAACGTTTCTCAAACCATTATTCCAAGGGGTGATACTACCTTTGAGTTACATGATCAGGTGTATTTTTCTGTACCAAATTACAGCATGAAAGATATGTATCCAATTATTGGAAAAGAGCAATTTCATATTAAAAACGTAATGATTTTAGGCGGCAGTAGTATTGGAGAAAAAACTGCTAGGAACCTAGGCAAAGAGAAATTTAATGTAAAGCTTATTGAAAAAAACAAAGAAAAAGCGGAATATCTTGCCGAAGAATTGTCAGATACTTTAGTAATTAATGGAGATGGACGAAATTTAGAATTGCTAGAAGAAGAAAACATTCGCGAAACGGATGCTTTCATTGCTGTTACCGGAAACTCTGAAACTAATATCATGTCGTGTTTGGTAGCAAAATCAAAAGGCGTGAAAAAGACAATTGCCTTAGTAGAAAATATGGATTATATTGATATTTCTCAAACCATAGGTGTCCAATCGCTGATTAATAAAAAACTAATAGCTGCGAGTAATATTTTTAAACACATCCGCAAAGGAGAAGTTCTTGAAATGGCAAACTTGCATAACATTGATGCGGAAGTTTTTGAGTTTGAGGTTCCCGAAGATGCTAAAGTCACCAAAAAACCAATTAGAGAACTGCGAATTCCGCGCGAAGCTGTTTTTGGAGGTATCATCAGAAATGGCAAAGCCTTGATGTGTTCTGGAAACATGCAAATTCTTGCCGGTGATAAAGTAATTGTATTTAGTTTGCCTGAAGCCATTGAAACTGTAGAAAACTTATTCAAATAAAAATGGCATCGCTCAATTTAAAAATCATTTATCGTTTTTTGGGTATTACAGCCATTTTAAATGGATTTTTCATGTTTATTTCATTTCCTTTCAGCCTTTTTAATAACGAAAAAGCCGCTTGGGGAATCTTAAATGCGGGCATTATTACATTACTTATTGGAGCATTGTTATACTACTTTAACAAACCCAACAATACCAATATTCAAAAAAAAGAAGGTTATCTCATCGTAACATTGGGTTGGCTAATTCTAACATT
>JANREL010000112.1 GCA_030758355.1 Polaribacter sp. | reverse complement strand
TAAATGAATTAGAACAAGGAAGTCAAATAGAAGGAATTACAAGTTTTGGAAATGGGAGATATTATATTTCACGAGAAGCAGTAAACAATTCATTCGTGACTTTAGATCAAAAACTATTTGAATTTTCGGATGCAAGAACACAATCGCTTTCCATTCAAAAAATTGGAGAATCGAAATTTACATGCTACCCGAATCCAGTGGTGGATAAAATAACTTTAAATTCTGATCAAAAAATTATTCTGATAAGCTTTTTTGATATTTTAGGAAAAGTAGTTCTTGATAAAAAAAATCCTGATAAAACCATTGATATTTCATCATTATCAAAAGGAACTTACTTTTTAAAAATTAAATTTTATAATAATAAATCAATCTTTAAAAAAGTAATTAAACATTAAAATGTGAATTTTGTTGATGGAATTTTATTGCTTTTTTGGATAAAAAATTGGAAGAATCAGAGATATAAAAGCATCAATTGCAATTTCTAGCATAAAATTGATGAAGAAAAAAAATCAAACGCTCCATAAAAAATGTTGCGACGAATAAATAAGGCCGCAAACCCCATATAGATACCGTTACTGCTTTTACAATCCCGTCAGAAGGTCCGTTGATTTTTTTTATTTTTCTGAGTATACTATTTTACAATTATATATTTCGAAAATTCTTCGGCAAAACCAACTATAAAAAAAGCATTTACAAATTATTGATATATTAGTTTCATCAATTATTGGGTAACACTGATTTAAAACAGTCCTTAAAATGAAAGTAATAATTACACATAGTATTGCACCCATCAAAAATTTTCAATAAAAATCGAACAGGTTCTTTTTCAAATTGGTCTTTGAAATATATGTACGAATGAAATCATTACTGGCGCAATTGCCAGTAATAGGATACTCATTTGTTAGATTTTTGGTAAAAAAATCTCAGCCATCATACAACGTGCGCTTCCTCCTCCACAAGTTTCAATGGTTTCTAATGAACTTGATATTATTTTACAATGTTTGGTAATTTGTTGAATTTGATTTGGTGTTAAACAATCAAAGGCTGATTGACTCATCACTAAAAATCGTTCGTTGGTTATACCTTTTACTTGCAACATATTCCCAGCAAAATGAGCAACTTGGTTTTCCGTAATTTCGATGATTTGTTTTCTGTCTTCTTTTAAATGTTTTACCACATTTTTTCGTTCTTGCTTGTCATCAATTGTATCCAAACAAATTACTGCGAAAGTTTCAGCCAAACACATCATGACATTGGTATGATAAATTGGTTTTCTTTTTCCATCAACAGTTTGGTATGCTGTAAAAATTACAGGAGAATATTCAAAATCTTCACAAAACTCTATGAATAAATCCTCATCAGCTCTTGGTGATAAGGCACAATAAGCTTTTTTATTTACACGATCTAACAGCAAACTTCCTGTCCCTTCTAAAAATATTTCTGCTTCTTCAGCACTTGTATAATCAACTATATTATCAATCAAGAAGCCCTTTTCTTCCAAAACATCTAAAATATCTTCTCGCCTTTCATTCCTTCTATTCTCAGCAAACATAGGATATAAAGCTACTGTGCCATCTTCATGAAATGAAATCCAATTGTTAGGAAAAAGAGAATCTGGGGTATCAAATTGGTCAGTATCAGAAATTACAATTACTTCAATTCCAATACTTTTTAATTTGTCAACATAAGTATCAAATTCAAATTGAGCTTTTTTATTGATTTCAGCATTTTTTAAATCTAATACTTCTTGGTAATAATTATTAACGGCTGTTTGTTCGTTCATCCTAAAATTAATAGGACGAATCATTAAAATTGAATTGGTAGTTTGTTGCATATAAATTAATCTGTAATCTAAAAAAATTATTCTCTAATTAAAGGAAGTGTTGAGCATCTTAACAACCCCTCTTGTTTTGAAATTTCTGCATAGGAAACTTCCTCTACTACAAATCCATGATTTCTCAACCAAGAATTCAATCTTGTAAAGTTTTTTTCAGAAATAACAACATCCTCAGAAATAGAAAAAACATTGCTATTCATATCATACATTTCATCTTTGGTTATTTCAAAAATATGTTCCTTTCCAAAGTAATTGACTAACCAATCGTATTCTTCTTCAATTAAAAATCCATTTTTATGGAGAATAGCTTTGTTTTTTCCAATAGGCTGAAAACAACAGTCTAAGTGCAACGCATTTTCTTTAGGATCAGTATTGTGTTTTCTAAGCTCAAAGGATTTGACTTTTTTATGTGGAAATAGTTGCTGAAGTGCCAAAACCGCTTGTTTATTAGTGCGTGCAGTGATATAATTTGCGTAGTCTTCACCTGAATAGGTTCCTATAAAAATATACTCATTCAATGGCATCACATCACCTCCTTCAATATGACAATCTTTTGGAAGCTCAATAATATTTTTTGATGAAATCTGATTGGTAACATGCTGGATTGCAACATATTCCTTTTCTCTATCAGGCAAAATATTTGCTTTTATAAATTTATCTTCAATCACAAAAGCGATATCTCTAGAAAAGATTTGATTATAATTTTTGATGACTTTTGGTCTATAAACAGTAATATCATATTTTTTAAAAATAGCAACAACAGCTTCGATCTCTGCAGTCATATCTTCCTCTTTTGGATAGGTTCCCTTCAGAATATGTTCTCTACTTTTTGGGTCATAACAATCTTCAGGATTTGGGATTGGACCATTGCTAGTTGCAATTCCTAAAACCACCGCTTTTAATTTAGAAGTTTCGTTAATTATATTGAGTTGTAACATTTTTTAGAGATAAAAAAAGCTCCATGAATCATGAAGCTTTCGGTTGTAAAAATAACAAAATATTTTATCTTTTATCTATAGTTTTAAAAGGTCTCAAAGTTTCGCCAACATAAATTTGACGTGGTCTTCCAATTGGCTCGTTATTCAATCGCATTTCTCTCCATTGTGCAATCCAACCTGGTAAACGTCCTAGAGCAAACATTACGGTAAACATATCTGTTGGAATATCCATTGCTCTATAAATAATTCCCGAGTAGAAATCTACGTTTGGATATAATTTTCTTTCTACAAAATATGGATCATTCAAAGCTTCTTGCTCCAACCCTTTTGCGATAGCTAAGATTGGATCATTAACTCCTAAATCGTTTAAAACTTCATCAGCAGCCTTCTTTATAATTCTGGCTCTTGGATCGAAATTTTTATACACTCTATGTCCAAAACCCATTAATCTAAAAGGATCGTCTTTATCTTTCGCTTTAGCCATATATTTTTTTGTATCACCATCATCCGCCTTAATCGCCTCTAACATTTCCAAAACTGCTTGATTTGCACCTCCATGAAGAGGTCCCCAAAGAGCAGAAATTCCTGCTGACAAAGAAGCAAATAATCCAACATGAGATGAACCAGCAATTCTTACAGTAGATGTAGAACAATTTTGTTCATGATCTGCGTGCAAAATAAATAATTTATCTAACGCATCTTTAATAATAGGATTTACAACATAAGGTTCGTTTGGTTGTTCAAACATCATTTTCATGATATTCTCGATATAATCTAAAGATTTTGAACCATAATTTAAAGGTAATCCTTGTTTTTTACGCATTGTCCAAGCGACTAAAACTGGAAATTTTCCCATAATTTTACAAATAGCTTTGTACATGTCTTCTTCAGATTTCACATTCACTGAAGAGGGATTGAACGCAGTTAAAGCACTTGTTAAGGAAGATAAAACTCCCATTGGATGCGCCGTTTTCGGAAATGCATCTACAATTTTCTTTACGTCTTCATCAACCACAGATTGTGTTTTGATGTCCGCATAAAACCTTTCTAATTGATCGCTTGTTGGTAAATCTCCAAAAATTAATGCGTATGCAACTTCTAAAAAAGTAGCTTTTTCTGCCAATTCTTCTATATCATAACCTCTATAGCGTAAAATACCTTTTTCACCATCTAAAAACGTAATACTACTCTCGCAAGAACCGGTATTTTTGTAACCAGAATCTAAAGTTATAACACCGTTAGTGGCTGTTCTTAAATTTTTTATATCGATAGCAACCTCATTCTCAGTTCCTTTCACTAATGGAAATTCGTACGAATTTTCTCCTATTACTAACTTTGCCGTATTTGACATATTCAATCTAATTTTTATGTTGAAGTGTTATGCGAAGATACCAATTTATAAAGGATTTAAAAAGTTGAAAATGATAGATTTTTAGATACTTAAAATAAAATTTATTGATTTAACAATTCTTTAGTAAAAAGAAAAATCCTCTTAGAAATTCTAAGAGGATTT
>JANREL010000111.1 GCA_030758355.1 Polaribacter sp. | reverse complement strand
GACAACGTAATGTGGAAATTTTAAAACAAGCACAAAACGATCCTTATGCAGTAGAAGATCAAATTGCAATTATCTATGCAGGTTCTAAAAACTTGTTGAAAGATGTGCCTGTAAATAAAGTGAAAAAGTTTGAAAGAGATTATTTAGATTATTTAAACGCGAAACACAGAGATACGTTAGATGTTTTAAAATCAGGGAACTTAACAAACGAAGCAATAGCCGTATTAGAAGCTGCTGCAAAAGAAATTTCAAAGAATTTTTAATTAGATATTAGATTGAGTTTTAAGAACGATTTTCCTTAAACTTTCAACTAATAACTAATAACTATCGACTGAAACATGGCAAATTTAAAAGAAATACGTAACAGAATTACCTCTATAAAATCTACAATGCAGATTACTTCTGCAATGAAGATGGTTTCTGCTGCGAAGTTAAAAAAAGCGCAAGATGCAATTGTTGCGATGAGACCTTATTCATCGAAATTAACAGAACTATTGCAAAATTTAAGCGCAACTTTGGATGGCGATTCAGGAGGTTCTTTTGCTACTCAAAGAGAAGTTTCTAGAGTGCTATTGGTAGTAGTTACTTCAAACAGGGGTTTGTGTGGAGGATTTAATTCATCAATTACCAAAGAAACCGCTAGAACAGTCAAAGAGAAATATAAAAATGTTTCTGTTGATTTGTTAACAATTGGGAAAAAAGGAGGAGATGTTTTAGGAAAATCACACAATATTATTGAAAAAAGAAATGATATTTTTGATGATTTAACATTCAACAACGTTGCAATTATTGCTGAAAAGTTAATGGATATGTATGTTGATGGTAGTTATGACAAAATTGAATTGGTGTACAATCAATTTAAAAATGCAGCTACTCAAATTCCTCAAGTTGAACAATATTTGCCTATAAAGCCAGTAGAGGTTTCTGCAACAGTAACTACAAATTCTGATTATATTTTTGAACCATCAAAAGAGGAAATTGTAGAAGCGTTGATTCCAAAAGCATTGAAAACTCAATTATACAAAGCATTGAGAGATAGTTTTGCCTCTGAACACGGAGCAAGAATGACCGCAATGCACAAGGCAACTGATAATGCAAAAGACTTGCGTGATGATTTGTTATTAACCTATAACAAAGCAAGACAAGCTGCCATTACAAACGAAATTTTAGAGATTGTTGGAGGTGCAGAAGCATTAAAAAGCTAATCCTACAATAACAATACTAAAAGCGAACCAATTTGGTTCGCTTTTTTTTTGGCATACAATTTGAATCTTAGTTTGTATAACCTTAAATCATTGGCTTATGAGAACTTTAAAACTACTTTTTGTAATTGTAAGTACAAGTTTGTTTTTCAACGCTTGTACATCGTTTTATCAAGATTCTTTTGATAATTTTCAGCCAAGTATAGAGGAAGTTGTTTCAAACTATGATGTTTGGTATGTAGATATCCACAGAACCACAGGAAATGGCGATATTCCTTTTGTTTCTAGAGCATTTACATTGTCATTTTTAAACGGTGTTATGTATGCCAATAATAATATTGTAAACATTGGAAGAACTGGAAATGGTTTGGGAATTAGAGTAGGAAATTACAACACATATAATGGATTTTTAGAAACCGTTCATACCATTGATGGTTTCAACGATTTTGAAGTTTTAGTTCGTTCCAATAACGAAATTCAATTGTATAATCGCAGACAAAATGTTACCTATTTTTTAGTAGGATATTTGATCAATAATTTTGATTATGATAAGTTATTTTATGAAAATATTGAATATTTTTTACAAGAATACAAAGCTTGGGAAAAAATAAATACAACAGGAGGAACTCCAAATGCTTTTGATACTGAAAATTATCTACAATTTACACCTGAAAATATAACAACATTTTATAGTTCTCATGATTCTTTTGGCACAAATATTGACAATGTATCATGGGATTTTGAAGGAAGATATCAAGTATTTGATGTTGTAGGTTTTCAAAATCTGAAAATTTTAACATTAAATTATGGAGGTGGAGATATTGAAGAGTTCGAATTAACCATTGCAAATGATAGTAACATTCGTCTTTTTCATATCGATTCAAATACCAGATACGATTTTAAAGGCAGAGGATTTACACAATATTTAAAAAGTGAAAAATCTGTTAAAGCTGCTTCTGAAACCGTAAGGAATGATGACAGAAAACGTACAAAAGTAAATAGAGAAATAAAAGAAAGAAGATTTTTAAAATAAAGTTTGGTTAGTTGATTTTTGATTGGCTATTGCTTAAATAGCCAATTGAAAGAGAAACCGCTCCTAAAGAGCGGTTTTTTCTTTGTTAATAATAGATGAAAAAATCGACAGAAAAAATCAATTCGTAATCAGTAGTTTTAATACTTTTAAAATATTAATATAAAGCATACATTTAAATGAAAACAGCACTCATCACAGGAGCAACATCAGGAATTGGAAAAGCAACAGCAGAGCTATTTGCAAAAAATAAAATCAGATTGATACTTTGCGGAAGAAGAGGTAAAAGATTGGCACAACTCAAAGAATTTTTAAGTGATTTTACAGAAGTAACAACCTTAAAATTTGATGTTTCAAAGAGAAAAGAAGTCGCTGAAGCCATACAATCATTACCAGAAAATTTTAAAAAAATCGATATTCTTATCAACAATGCTGGCAATGCTCATGGACTGTCAACAATTCAAGATGGAGATATAGATGATTGGGACGCTATGTTGGATATCAATGTAAAAGGATTATTGTATGTAAGTAAAGCAATTATTCCACAAATGATTGCTCAAAATGATGGCTTTATTGTGAATATCGGTTCCACAGCAGGAAAAGAAGTCTATAAAAACGGAAATGTATATTGCGCTTCAAAATTTGCTGTAAATGCCATCAATAAATCAATGCGATTGGATTTGAATGAGTATAACATTCGTGTTTCTGCGATACATCCTGGGTTGGTTGAAACCGAATTTTCTGAAGTTCGTTTTAAAGGGGATACTGAAAGAGCAAAAAACGTTTACACTGGTTATAAACCCTTACAAGCAACTGATATTGCTGATATTATTCATTTTGTTATTTCAAGACCTTATCATGTAAATATCGAAGATTTGGTTGTTTTTCCAACTGCACAAGCGAGTGCTACAATGATACATAAAGACTAAATGATTAATAAACGCCTTTTAATCAAAAATCTTATAGCTCACAATGATGAGAATAGTTTTTATGATAAAAAGGAAAAATTATCGCTAGAAAACAAAGAGGGGAAAGCGAAGTTTTTAAAGCACATTTGCGCATTATCAAACTCTAATCCAGAGAATAATTCCTTTATTGTTGTGGGTATTTCTGATGCAGAAAATACCATTGTTGGCGTAGATTTTTTTGATGATAGTAAAATTCAAAATTTGGTGAATGCGTATTTGGTAAATCCACCGAAAATTCAATATGAAAATGTTCCTTTCCCAAGATTACAAAGACATAAAGTAGTTGGGTTGGTTACAATTCATCCCAATAATCAAGTTACCTCATTATTAAAAAATGCTTGGAAATATCAAAAAGGAACTATTTTTTATAGAAGAGGAAGCAATTCCATGCCTTTTTCAGGAACCCGTTTTGAACTGAAAAACACCAACAAAGAAGTTGTTACAGCTATTGAAAAAAGTGCAACAAATAATATCGAATTAACGCTAAATGGTGTCTTTGATTTTATCAACAATCACAAACCAGAATATCATCCTCAATACAAAGTTTTTAATGAGCAGTTTGTATTATGTTGGGCTGGAGAGCGAAAAATTATCAACAGGAAAGAATATTTTTCAAGAGTTGATATTGAGCTCGTTAATGAACAAGTTCGATTGTTTTTCTCTGCATTGGATGAAGTTCAAATTAGTTATAACCATCGTTCATTTATCATCACTGAATATATTTTACTGGGCATCAATAATAAGGAAATGCATTATCCTTTAGAAAAAACCATCATCAATTTTAAAGACAATGGAAAGCACGATATTGTCACAGAATTCTTATTTGAAGTTCCAAAATATGATGAAGTAATTATCAAACATATTTATGATAATTGCAATACAATAATTCAAAAAATTGAAAATCAAATATCCCTGTCTGTGTTAGATCACGAAGATGTTTTGCGATTGCCAACCAATTACTTATTGTGCTATTTGAATGGTTTTTTAGATGCTGCAACACAACTTAAAAAAGCAAAAGAGTACATTAAAAATATTGAAGACAAAACAACCTACATCAAGTTTAAAGAAGCAATGAGGGTAATTCGTAAAGTGAAATACAATTAGATAAAATCTAAAGAATTGAATTT
>JANREL010000110.1 GCA_030758355.1 Polaribacter sp. | reverse complement strand
AAAAAGCAAAAGTAAAATTTTAATAGAAATAACGATTGCTTTTTTAAAAAATTGCCTTACTTTTTTGCTTTGTAAATGGGAACAGAAGAGCAAGCTTCTCCAAATAAAATACTTTTTGCAATAGGTTGCAATTTTTCAATCAAAAATGAAAAAGCAGCATCAGGAACTGGTTTTTCTGAGCATCCTTTTATAATGACTGGCTTTCCTTGAAAATCTTCCGTGGATAAATCTTCAATAATTTTTTGATACAAAATGGTTTCTAAACTTTCTAAATTTCCAATCACTACTTTGTTTGCAACAGGGATTAATTTAGACGTTACCAACATAAAAGCCCAAGAAGGAATAATGGCATCTGCAGTGCAAGTAACTGCTACAAAACTCTGTTGGTATTGACTCCAATCATGATTGTCAACAGACGCTCTAAACTCCTTTTCTTTTAAAATCAATTCATGAAACAACCAATCTTTGATATCAAATAACACTCTTTTTCCTTTAGGATAAAAAACCTCTAAGTCAATGGTTTTTAACGCACTATTTGCTACTTTATTGATAATTTCTTGTTCCATTTCTTTCAGTTCAGCGTTTAAAATTCAAAATTTAATATCAAAAATATACTGTTTAGTGACTACAGACTAAAGTCTATTTTACAACATTCCCAACTCTAATTTGGCCTCTTCACTCATCATTTCTGATGTCCAAGTTGGATCGAAAGTAATTTCTACTTCACAATTATTGATTTCTTTTAAAGTCTTTACCTTTTCCTCTACTTCTACAGGTAAGGTTTCTGCAACTGGGCAATTGGGTGAAGTTAAGGTCATTAATATTTTCGCATCGTGATCTTCAGATACAAAAACATCGTAAATCAATCCTAATTCATAAATATCCACAGGGATTTCTGGGTCGTAAATGGTTTTTAAAACGCGGATAATTTTATCACCAATTTCGTCTAATTCTATATCTGTCATCTTTAAAAATCTTAGTTGGTTAATTTTGATTGTTGCGCAATTGCATACATTTTTATTTGTTTGATCATGGAAACCAGCCCATTGGCTCTTGTTGGAGAAAGGTGTTCTTTTAATCCTATTTGGTCAATAAAATCAGTATCCGCAGCTAAAATATCCGCAGGTTTTTGCCCTGAATACACACGCAATAACAAAGCGGCAATTCCTTTTGTTAAAATTGCATCACTATCTGCTGTAAAATTGACAGTATCATTTTCCAATTCCGAAAAAAGCCACACTTTTGATTGGCAACCTTTTATTAAATTTTCATCCAACTTGTATTTTGAATCAATTAATGGCACGGATTTTCCTAATTCAATAATATATTCATAACGTTGCATCCAATCATCAAACATCGAAAACTCATCAATAATTTCTTCTTGTATTTCTTTGATAGTCATTTTTTAAACTTATTTTTGCGCCTTAAAATTGTTTTGCATATTTGAGTTGCAAAATTACTGATAAAAACCTAATTAATCTAAATAACAGCAACTTTCAATCAGGCTGGTTCACATGATTTTTAACAAAGTTTTTATTCAGCAGATAAAAAAATAGTAAAAATGAGTACACTTTTGGTAGTTGGCACTGTTGCTTTTGATGCAATTGAAACGCCTTTTGGAAAAACAGATAAAATTTTGGGTGGTTCAGGCACTTTTGTGGGTTTGGCTGCAAGTCAATTTGGTATTGAAACAGGCATTGTTTCTGTTGTTGGGGGAGATTTTCCTGAAGCTTATTTAACCATGATGAATGATAAAGGAATCAATACAGATGGTATTGAAATCATCAAATCTGGAAAAACTTTTTTTTGGAGTGGCCGTTATCATAATGACATGAATTCTAGAGATACTTTGATTACAGAATTGAATGTTTTAGAGGATTTTAAACCGGTAGTTCCTGAAAGTTTTAAGGATTCAAAAATTTTGATGTTAGGAAATCTTCATCCTTTAGTGCAAGCTTCTGTACTTGATCAAATGACAGTAAAACCAACATTGATAGTACTAGATACCATGAATTTTTGGATGAATATCGCTTTAGAAGAATTGCATGCTGTTTTAAAAAGAGTTGATGTGATAACAATTAATGATGAAGAAGCACGTCAACTTTCTGGGGAATATTCTTTGGTAAATGCCGCAAAAAAAATTCATGAAATGGGTCCAAAATATGTGGTGATTAAAAAAGGAGAACATGGTGCTTTGTTGTTCAATGAAGGAAATATGTTTTTTGCGCCTGCTTTGCCTTTAGCAGAAGTTTTTGATCCGACAGGAGCAGGAGATACTTTTGCAGGAGGATTTTGTGGTTATTTAGCAAAAACCCAAGATATTTCATTTGAAAACATGAAAAATGCGATCATTTATGGTTCGAATTTAGCGTCTTTTTGTGTGGAAAAATTCGGTACAGAACGAATGCAAGGTTTAACACCATCCGAGGTTACCAATCGTTTACAAGCGTTTAAGGAATTGACACAATTTGACATAAAAATATTGTAATTTTAATCCGCAGTTTTTTGGCTGCGGATTTTTTTATCAACACACAAAAAATAATTTAGTAAAAAAATGAGTGATGCTATCAAACACGAATGTGGAATTGCATTGGTTCGATTGAAAAAACCGTTACAATTTTATAAAGACAAATACGGTACTGCTTTTTACGGAATCAATAAAATGTATTTGTTAATGGAAAAACAGCACAATCGTGGTCAAGATGGTGCGGGTTTTGCAAGTGTCAAATTCAATGTGGAGCCAGGAACGAGATACATCAGCAGAGTTCGTTCTAATCAATCACAACCTATTCAAGATATTTTTGCCCAAATCAACGAACGAATCAATAGCACTTTTGAGGAATTTCCTGAAAGAAAAGATGATGTAACATGGCAAGAAGAAAACATGCCCTATATTGGAAACTTATTTTTAGGACACGTTCGTTATGGAACTTTTGGTAAAAATAGCATCGAAAGTGTGCATCCTTTTTTACGACAAAGCAACTGGAAACATAAAAATTTAATTGTAGCAGGAAACTTCAACATGACAAATTCCAATCAAATTTTAGAAGAATTGATTGAATTGGGTCAGCATCCAAAAGAGTTTACAGACACAGTAACTGTTATGGAAAAAATCGGCCATTTTTTAGAAGATGAAGTGTCAAAATTATATCAAGAAGCAAAGAAAGAAGGATTCAACAAAAGACAAGCATCACCTTATATCGAAGAGCATTTAAGCTTGAAAAAAGTATTGAAAAGATCTTCAAAAAGTTGGGATGGAGGCTATGCAATGGCTGGTTTGGTTGGTCATGGGGATGCTTTTGTATTGAGAGATCCTAATGGAATTAGGCCCGCTTTTTTCTTTGAAAATGATGAAGTTGTAGCAGTTGCATCAGAAAGACCAGTGATTCAAACCGTATTTAATGTAAAACTTGAAGATGTTCAAGAATTAGATCCAGGACATGCGTTGATCATCAAAAAAAGTGGTAAAACTTCTATAAAAAAAGTCAATGAGCCTGGAAATAAGTTATCCTGTTCTTTTGAGAGAATTTATTTTTCTAGAGGAAGTGATGCAAGTATTTATCAAGAGCGAAAAAACTTAGGAAAATTCGTTTTCCCACAAGTCCTAAAATCGATTAAAAGCGATGTTTCAAACACCGTTTTTTCATACATTCCGAATACTGCTGAAACTTCATTTTATGGAATGACAGAAGCTGCAGAAGATTTGTTGAACGAACAGAAAACAGCCAAAATTTTAACTGGGGGTAAAAATTTATCAGCA
The DNA here is from genome assembly GCA_030758355.1 of Polaribacter sp. Lineage (GTDB taxonomy): Bacteria > Bacteroidota > Bacteroidia > Flavobacteriales > Flavobacteriaceae > Polaribacter. The sequence goes on along the minus strand of JANREL010000110.1, from coordinate 19,016 downwards.
GCGATGGTTACTGAAATTTTATCAGAAAGACCACGTTTTGAAAAAATTGCTATTAAAGATGCAAAATTGAGAACTTTTATTGCAGATGATAGTTCAAGAGATGATCTGGTTGAACATGTGTATGATGTAACGTACGGAGTTGTAAAACCTACTGATAATCTTGTAATTATTGATGATAGTATTGTAAGAGGAACTACTTTGAAGAAAAGTATCATCAAAATTTTAGACCGATTAAAACCTAAAAAAATAGTAATTGTTTCTTCAGCGCCACAAATTCGTTATCCTGATTGTTACGGAATTGACATGGCAAGAATTGATGCGTTTATTGCCTTTAAAGCAGCTCTAGAATTGCTAAAAGACCAAAACAAATATCATATCGTTGACGAAGTTTATAAAAAATGCAAAGCGCAGCAATCAAAAATAGATGTTGAAATTGTGAATCATGTAAAAGAAATTTACAAACCTTTTTCGGCTGAAGAAATTTCGGTTAAAATTGCACAAATGCTAAAAACAGATGATATCAATGCTGAGGTTGAGGTGATTTATCAAACTATTGAAGGTTTACACAGAGCATGTCCTAATCATTTAGGCGATTGGTATTTTACAGGAAACTACCCAACTCCTGGAGGTCATAGAGTTGTAAATCAAGCATTTATTAATTTCTATGAAGGAAATAATAAAAGAGCTTATTAAATTATAAAATATGTATACAATCAAAAAAGCATCCAAATTTTGGATGCTTTTTTGATTTTTATGAACTCAAATTTCAGGTCTGAGTGAACTTATCAAATAAGGCAACGCCTTTATTTTGCAGTAGCATAACGTCTTTCAACCTCATTCCAGTTTATTACTTTAAAAAAAGCGTTGATATAATCTGGTCTTCTGTTTTGATAATTTAAATAGTAAGCATGTTCCCAAACATCCAATCCTAAAATTGGTGTTCCACCACAAGTTACTCCTGGCATTAAAGGATTGTCTTGATTTGGTGTTGAACAAACCTCAACTTTTCCACCTTTGTGTACACATAACCAAGCCCAACCTGAGCCAAATTGAGTTGCAGCAGCTTTTGAGAAAGCATCAATAAAAGCATCTTTTGAACCAAATGCCGCTTCAATAGCATCTTTTAATTCGCCAGATAAATGCCCTCTGTCTTCAGGATTCATTACTGTCCAAAACAAATTATGATTGTAAAAACCGCCTCCATTGTTTCTAACAGCACCATTTTTCATGTCTAAATTTGTCAAAATATCTTCAATAGATTTTCCTTCTAGAGCTGTTCCTGCTATTGCGTTATTTAAGTTGTTTGTATATGCTTGATGATGTTTTGTATGATGAATTTCCATCGTTTTTGCATCAATATTTGGTTCTAATGCGTCATAAGCATATCCTAATTCTGGTAATTGAAAAGCCATTTTTATATTTTTTTAAAGTTAATATATATTTGAAAGTGTAAATTTAACCATTATATAAGGGTTTTCCAAGAAGTTTGTGATTTGATATTTGTTAACTGTATAGAAAGTGTTTATGCTCCAAATTCACGCATAAATTCCTCTGCTTTTTCAACCATTTTTATACTACCACAAACAAAAGGAACTCTTTGATGCAAAGAAGTTGGCTGTACATTTAAAGTTCTTGTAAATCCATCAGACGATTTCCCTCCTGCTTGTTCTGCCAAAAAAGCCATAGGATTGCATTCGTACAATAAACGCAATTTACCATCAGGATTTCTAGACCCTTTTGGATACATATAAATGCCGCCTTTAATCATATTTCTATGAAAATCAGAAACTAGTGAACCAATATATCTACTTGTATAAGGTCTGTCACCTTCTTCTTCTTGACAATATTTGATGTATTTTTTAATTCCTAAAGGAAAATCCAAATAATTTCCTTCGTTTACAGAATAAATAGTTCCAGATTCAGGAAATTTCATATTGGGATGCGATAAATAAAAAGAACCAATTGCAGGATTTAATGTAAATCCATTTACGCCATGACCAGTTGTATAAACCAACATGGTTGAAGTTCCGTACACAATATACCCTGCAGCCACTTGTTCACTTCCTTTTTGTAGAAAATCTTCGATAGTTACAGGCGTTCCAACAGGAGTAACTCGCCTGTAAATAGAAAAAATCGTTCCCACAGAGACATTTACATCAATATTTGATGAACCATCTAAAGGATCTATTAAAACTACGTATTTATTTTGATGATTTTCATCTTGGCTATTAATCGAAATGAAATCGTCTTCTTCTTCACTAGCAATTCCACAGACAATATTTCTTTTTGTTAAAGTTTGGATAAATATTTCATTGGCATAGACATCCAATTTTTGTTGATTTTCTCCTTGAATATTTACATCTCCTGCAGCACCCAAAATATCAACCAAACCAGCTTTATTAACTTCGTGATTCACCACTTTTGCAGCCAATCTTAGTGAGTTTAACAACCGAGAAAGTTCGCCAGAAGTATATCTGAATGAAGATTGATTTTCAATAATAAATTCGCCTAAAGTTTGGTGTTTTGTAGACATGCCGAGTTTTTGGATTTATAGTACAAAGATGCAGTCTTTTTTGATTAACTACAACGATTTAGTAATGTTTTTAGATCATTTTTAATGAAACACACATTTTGTGAAAATTCAACATAATAAGATATTTTGTCAAAAAATTTCTGAAAATTTTCGTCTCATTGAAAATGATTTACATTTGTTAAAAATTTATAAAAATGAGTTTTACAATCAGACAAGGACTACCAAAAGATGTGCAAGCTATCTTAGACTTAATCATTGAATTGGCTGTTTTTGAAAAAGAACCCAATGCTGTTGAAATTACCAAAGAAGATTTATTAATTGATGGATTTTCTCAAAAACCAAAATTTCGACTTTTTGTAGCCGAAGAAGAAAATATCATCATTGGAATGGCGCTTTTTTATGAACGTTATTCTACTTGGAAAGGAAAAACAATTCATTTAGAAGATTTGATTGTCACTCAACAAAAAAGAGCTCTTGGTGTTGGCAAAGCCCTATACAGAGCTGTATTAAAATATGCATATGACCATAATTTTAATAGAGTTGCTTGGGAAGTATTGGATTGGAATACCAATGCGATTGAATTTTATAAAAGCACAGGTGCTACCTATTTAAGCGGTTGGCATGTGGTACAAATGACCAAAGAAAATTTAGCAAAATTTATTCAAAAATAACGGATAATGAAAATATTTAAGTTTGGAGGAGCCTCAGTAAAAGATGCTGAAGGTGTAAAAAATGTAGCAAAAATCATTCAAACAGAAGGAAATTCGGACACACTTGTGGTGATTTCTGCCATGGGAAAAATTACCAATGCTTTTGAAGAAGTAATAGATGCTTACTATCATAAATCAGAAGAATTACCATCAAAGTTGAATTTTATTGATGAATATCATAAAAACATCATGAACGAGCTTTTTGATAAAGGTGAACCAGTTTTTCATGAAATTGATATCCTTTTTGGTGAATTAGGTTGGTTTTTGGCAAGAAACACATCACAAAGATATAATTATGTGTATGACCAAATTATTTGTTTTGGAGAGTTGTTGTCTACCAAAATTGTGAGTGCATATTTGGCAAAATTAGGTATTAACAATATTTGGTTTGATGTTCGAAATTATGTAAAAACTGATAGTAATTATCGAGATGCCAAAGTAGATTGGAAATTGACCGAACAAATCATTACCGCAAAAGTTGACACCTCAAGACTAAACATCACGCAAGGATTTTTAGCAGGAAATGATACTGAAAACACTACCACTTTAGGCAGAGAAGGTTCAGATTACACCGCTGGAATTTTTGCTTACTGTTTGAATGCGGAAAGCGTAACTATTTGGAAAGATGTTGAAGGAGTTTTAAATGCAGACCCAAGAGTTTTTTCAGAAACAACATTATTAAAACAAATTTCTTACGAAGAAGCAATTGAAATGGCATTTTACGGAGCTTCTGTAATTCATCCAAAAACGCTGCAGCCATTGCAAAAAAAGGAAATTCCATTGCTGGTGCGTTCATTTTTAAATCCTAAAGAACCTGGAACTAGAGTTTCAAAAGGGGCACTTTTAGAGCCTTATATTCCTTGTTTCATTGTAAAGAAAAATCAAATTTTGGTCTCTATTTCTGCGTTGGATTTTTCATTTATGGTTGAAAATAACATCAGTTTTATTTTTCAGAAATTACATGAATATCAATTGAAAGTAAACTTAATTCAAAATTCGGCCATCAGTTTTTCGGTTTGTGTGGATAATAAATTCGATAAATTTGATGATTTTTTTCAAGATTTGAAAAACGAGTTTAAGATGGAAGTTCAAAAAGATGTGGACCTTTTTACAGTGCGTCATTTTGACAACAAAGCCATCAAAACCATTGAAGAAAAAGGAGTTTCATTGCTAACTCAAGTAAATAAAGAAACGCTTCAAATTGTTGTAAAGGCTCTATAAAATTAAGAGTTATAGCGTTTTTTTTAGTATGTTTGTATTTGGTCTCATTATAATTTATGGCATTAGTAACATCTAAAGAAATTGCAACTGTAATTGGTCTTGATAAATTTGGTTTTATTGGCACTTTTGTTGGTTGGCTATTAATCAGAGTTTTGCGAATTTCTTCCATTAATAGAATTTATAAACAAAACAAAACAAAGCAAGGGCTTGATTTTTTAAACGGGGTTCTAGACGACTGTAATATTTTTTTTCAAATTCCGGAAGAAGATTTAAAAAGGATTCCAAAAGAGGGTGCTTTTATAACCGTTTCCAATCATCCTTTAGGAGGAATTGATGGTGTTTTATTGCTGAAATTATTGATTGAAAAAAGGACTGATTACAAAATTATCGGTAATTTTTTATTACACAGAATTGAGCCTTTACAGCCTTACATAATGCCTGTAAATCCTTTTGAAAACAGGAAGGATGCGAAATCGAGTGTTGCTGGAATTAAAAATTCGTTGTTACATTTACAAGAAGGAAAACCATTGGGAATTTTTCCTGCAGGTGAAGTTTCTACTTATAAAGACGGAAAATTAAAGGTTGATAAACCGTGGGAAGAATCGGCTGTGAGGCTTATCAAAAAAGCAGCAGTTCCTGTAATCCCCATCTATTTTCATGCAAAAAATAGCTACTTTTTTTATTTTTTATCGAAAATTAGTGACACTTTACGAACTGCAAAATTGCCTTCGGAAGTAATTTCTCAGAATGGAAAAGTGATTAGAGTTCGAATTGGAAAACCTATTTCTGTAGAGGATCAAAAAGAATTTACTGAGATTCCTGCTTTTTCTGAATTTATCAGAAAGAAAACGTACATGTTAGCAAATCCTTTTGAAAAATCACACAAGCTTATTTCCTCTCAAAATATCAAAATTAAAAAACCTGCTAAAAAAATAGCTTCTCAGAAAAATCCAGATTTATTCATCAAAGAAGTGAATGATTTGCGCGAAAAAGAAGGAAGATTACTAGAAAGTAAAAATTATGAGGTGTTTTTTGCAAACGCAAAAGACATTCCAAATTTATTGCATGAAATTGGTCGTTTGCGCGAAATTACATTCAGAGATGTTGGCGAAGGAACCAATAATGCTATTGATTTAGACAAATACGACAAGTATTATTATCATCTATTTTTGTGGGATAGAGAGGCAAATTGCTTGGCTGGTGCATATAGAATGGGTTTAGGAAGTGAGATTTTTAAAAAATATGGCATCAATGGTTTTTATGTACAAACTTTGTTTAGAATTGAGCCAGAATTGTATCAAATGATGGAAAACACCATTGAAATGGGACGTGCTTTCATCATCAAAGAATACCAACAAAAACCAATGCCATTATTTTTATTGTGGAAAGGAATTGTGCACGTAACGTTGCGTTATCCTGAGCATAAATATTTATTAGGAGGCGTTTCTATTAGTAATCAATTTTCTGATTTTTCAAAATCATTGATGATTGAGTTTATGAAATCACATTATTATGATCCTTATATTGCTCAATATATTCAGCCTAAAAAAGAATATAAAGTAAAATTAAAAGATGCTGATAAAGATTTTGTATTTGATGCAACAAAGGCAGATATGCAAAAATTTGATAAAATTATTGATGAGATTGAACCTGGGGCATTGCGAATTCCGGTCTTAATTAAAAAATATGTAAAGCAAAACGCACGTTTGGTGGCTTTTAATGTTGATCCAAAATTCAATAATGCTGTTGATGGATTGATGTACATTAAAGTTGCAGACATTCCCGAAAGTACTGTAAAACCAGTGATGGAGGAATTCCAAGCTGAGTTAGAACGAAAAGCTACAGAATTATCAAACTTATAATTTTTTTTAATTCTTTTTTAAAAAAATATTAATTTCAAGAAAAAAAATGAATACGCTTCTCAAAATTCTATTGACTGCATTAGCTGTTTTTTTCTTGGCTGCTGTTTTACCTGGGGTTGCAGTTGAAAACTATATCTCGGCAATAACAGTTGCGTTGGTAATTGGGCTTTTGAATATTTTTGTTAGACCTATTATTGTTCTTCTTACTTTACCTGCAACAATTTTTTCATTAGGCCTGTTTTTGATTGTAATAAATGCAGGGATTATTTTGTTGGCAGATAAATTTGTTGACGGATTTATGGTTGCTGGTTTTTTTGATGCGGTTGTTTTCAGTGTTTTACTATCAATTGTACGATCGTTATTAGTATCTCTTATAAAAGAAGAGAATACACAGTAAGCATTGTTTTTCATAAACTAGCTGAATTCAATTAGATTGCAGAAAAAATCACTAATTATTTTTACCCGCTAAAAAATTATAAAATTTAGAGACAATTTTACTGATTCGTGATGATTCAGCAACCAATTTTTTTACACAAATATGAATTACAAAAGTCGAGTTGTGCAGAAAATATTGTCTCTTTTCAAAGTGCTGAAGAAATAATTTAACATATTAAAGACACCATAAAAAATAGTTACATTTCCCTCAAATTTATTTTTTTAGACTTCAATATGTCAAGAATTAGTAGCTAGGAGTTTATTGAAGAATATAATAAAAATTCAAAATAAAATACGATAAGTAAACTTGTTGAATTGCTTACAGCTTCTTTAAATACAAAAGATCTAGAAAAAACACAGAGTACTAAAGAAATCAATGAGTTTTTGTCAAAACTTTTAACTCCAAACAAAACTCATCAATTTTTAGAATCGTTCTATTTATTAAAATAATTTTTTGTAGATCTTAATTTACAAAAGTAGCTCTTTGTAAACGATCATTTACAGAAACTCCCAAACCAATTTCTGGTAATTTTTCTGCAATAATTATATCGAGTTGTAGCGCGTCTAATTTGTGCAAAGCATCATACAAATTGGTTGCAGCTTCCTCTAAATTTCCTACTCTTGAAAGTATAATTTCGTGCAAAATAGTTTCTGATTTATAAGAAGAATTGAAAGATAAAATCCCTATTTTTTTTCCTTCAAATTTTTTAATTTCATTTTCAACATCCGATGTTAAAACGGTTGAGGTTTTTGGCGCATAATGCTTTAACAACATTCCTGGAGCCTCAGGATTTTCTGCTTTGTTGTTTTTTATATGTATTTTTCCAATTACTTTTTCAATAGTTTCTATGGATAAAGCACCTAATCTATATAAAATTGGCTCTTCGTTTTCAAAGCCAATGATGGTTGATTCTATGCCATTTTTACAAGGACCACCATCTAAAATTAATTCAATTTCTTTATCAAAATAATGTGTAACATGTTCTGGTTTTGTGGGGCTAATACTATTAAAAGGATTTGCACTTGGAGCTGCTAATGGGAAAGGTAATTGTTTTAATAATTCCAGTGTTAATGGATGATTTGGCACACGAACAGCTACAGTATTTTTGCCTGCAGTTATCAAATCTGGAATGTTTGAGTTTTTTTTCAATACCAAAGTTAAAGAACCAGGCCAAAATGTTTCTGCTAAAATTTGTGCTTTTTTAGGAACGTATGAAACTACATTTTTCAGAGCATCAATTGAAGCAATATGCACAATTAACGGATTAAAATGAGGTCTTTTTTTGGTAGAAAAAATCTTTTTTACGGCTTTTTCACTAAAAATATTTCCAGCCAAACCATACACAGTTTCTGTTGGAATTGCCACTAATCTTTCATTCGTTAAAATGGTAATGGCTTTTTGGATGTCTTTAGAAATCAAACTCATATCGAGTGTAAATTTACATATAAAATCTAAAATTCTGGAGTCACAGAAAAACTCATTTTTTCCATCGTTTTTGGATGTAAAAACTCTATAAATTCCGCATGAAGATACAGTCTTTTTTCTTTTTTTCCATACAAATCATCCCCAACAATAGGTGCATTCAATCCGTTTTTGTGAGCTGCATGCACTCGTAATTGATGCGTTCTTCCTGTAATTGGATAAAAATAAACCCTTGTTTTATCATTTTGAATTCGGATGATTTCCCAAAATGTTTCCGCTTTTTTTCCGAATTCAAAGTCAACCAATTGTTTGGGTCTGTCATCCAAATCCAATCGAATAGGAAGTGATATTTTCCCGCTTTTTTCTTCTAATTTTCCATCCAACAAGGCAACATAGCGTTTTTTGACAGTTCTTTTTATAAATTGCTCTTGTAAAATTTTATTAGCTTCTTTCGTTTTTGTCAACACTAAAATTCCAGAAGTAGACATGTCCAAACGATGGACAATTAATGGCCCTGTTGCCTCAGGATATTTTTCTTTCATTCGTGTATAAACCGAATCTGAAATTTCTTTGCCAGGAACTGATAAAAATTCAGTTGGTTTGTTTACTACAATGAGTTCGTCGTCTTCATAAATGATAGAAATTTCTTGGTGTTCTGAGAGATTTTCAATCAATAAATTTTCATTCATTTTCATGTCCTTTAACATGTGAGATAAAATAGGTTTGCAACGACTTTGGCAGGCAGGATAAAAGTTTTTATGCTTTCTGATTTCTGAATTTGGTGAAATTCCCCACCAAAATTCTGCCATACAAATGGGTCTCAAATCATTCAAAAATGCATATTGCAGTAATTTTGGAGCAGCACACTCTCCAGCACCAGCAGGAGGTTTTACAGGGGGATTGCTAAAAATATCTAATAAACTTTTAGGTTCTTTTTTAGAGTTTAAAAAAGTGTAATTTTGAAACAACGTTTCTTGTAAATAATTTGACTTTTGGATGCGTTCCTTTTTTAAGAAAGCAATTTTTTCTTCAAAATGAGTTAATTTTCTTAATTTTTCATGAAGATCGTTTTCATAATATTCTTTCAATTCTTTATAAAAAAACTGATCATTGAAACTCTCTTGGGCTAATTTTTTACAAAGTATTTGAAAGTCAATTTCAGAAAGATGATTGGCAAGGGTTTTCTTACGATTTTTTCTTTCAGTTTTTGAAATCTTCATTTTTTTTCGCTGAAAAGCTAAATCTTCCTCAATATGTTGAAATCTTTTTTTAACTGATTTATTTAAAGAGATAAACGTTTCATCCTTTTTTAATGCTGAAATTTCTCGATTTATTTTATCTAATTCAGTTTCGCCTTTCACATAAAAACTTCCCTCAGTTCGCATATTAAAAACAGGAGGAACAAATTTTTCGGGCAAACTATTATCACCCAATTTTCCTGAAAAAGCCGTTAAATATCCAATTTCATCAAATTTGTTTTGAACCACTAAAACCCCAAACATTTTGCCAATTGCAGTTGAATTTTTGCTGTCTTGTAGTCCAAAATCATGCTGAAAGTCTTTTTGATTTTCTAGATATTCTTGCAACTCTCTTACTGCAATTTTTGCCAAATCAGTAGGCTCATAATAAAATGGGAATGTAAATTTTTCGGGAAGATTGATATTTGAAATATCAGTTTTAAAATGTTGAAAATGTTTCAAATTTTGATGAATTAATGCGCTTCCAACCAATTATTTCCAACACCAATTTCCACATCCAAAGGCACTTTTAATGAAAAAGCGTTTTCCATTTCGTGTTTTATGATAGATTTTAAAATTATTAATTCGTCTTTGTGAGCATCAAAAACCAATTCATCATGCACTTGTAAAATCATTTTTGATTTGAAATTTTCTTTCTCAAAACGCTTGTGAATATTGATCATTGCCAATTTTATAATATCAGCAGCAGAACCTTGAATGGGCGCATTTACTGCATTTCGTTCAGCAGCTCCTCTTACTACAGCATTTCTAGAATTGATGTCTTTTAGATAACGTCTTCTGTTTAAAACGGTTTCAACATAGCCATTTTCTCTTGCAAAATCTACTTGTGAAGACATATACGCTTTCAATTTTGGATAGGTTTCATAATATGTATCAATCAATTCTTTTGCTTCACTTCTAGTAAGGTTGGTTTGATTGCTTAAACCGAAAGCAGAAACCCCGTAAATAATTCCGAAATTGACTGTTTTTGCATTGCTTCTTTGTTCGCGAGTTACTTCATTAATAGGAATATTAAATACTTTTGCAGCTGTGGAAGCGTGAATATCCTCGCCATTTTTAAACGCATTCATCATGGTTTCTTCTTCGCTTAATGCGGCAATAATTCGCAATTCTATTTGGCTATAATCGGCTGCTAACAATACATAATCTTCATTTCTTGGTATAAAAGCTTTTCGCACTTCACGACCTCGTTCTGTTCTAATTGGAATGTTCTGTAAGTTCGGATTGTTAGAACTCAACCTTCCTGTAGCAGCAACTGCTTGCGCATATTCAGTATGAATTCTTCCTGTTTTTGGATTGATTTCATTCGGCAAAGCATCTACATAGGTACTTTGTAATTTTTTATATTGACGATAATCTTGAATGTCTCTTATAATTTGATGGTCCTTTGCTAGGTAAGAAAGAATATCTTCGCCAGTGGCGTATTGACCAGTTTTGGTTTTTTTTGGTTTGTCAATCAATTTTAAATTTTCGAACAAAACCACTCCTAGTTGTTTTGGTGAAGCAATGTTAAATTCCTCACCAGCTTGGGTATAAATTGCTTTTTCTAATCTGTCAATATCCTCAGTAAGTGCTACAGAAAGAGTTTTCAAATACTCAGTATTGATGTTAATCCCTTCAATTTCCATAGAAGTCAATACCGAAACTAAAGGCAATTCCACGTTATTAAATAGTTTGGTAACGTTTCCAGTTTCCAATTCTTTCGTAAAATGATTTTTTAATTGCAAGGTAATATCAGCATCTTCTACTGCATATTCTGTTTGTTCTTTGATGGAAATATCTCTCATAGAAAGTTGATTTTTTCCTTTTTTTCCGATCAATTCTGTGATAGAAACTGGCTGATAGTTCAAATATGTTTCTGCCAAAACATCCATATTGTGGCGCATATCAGGATTGATGAGATAATGTGCAATCATGGTGTCAAACAACGTTCCTTTGACTTGCATGTTATAATTTGACAACACTTTCAGGTCGTATTTTAAGTTGTGCCCAATTTTTTCAATGTCTTCTGATTCGAAAAACATCCGAAATTCTTCCAAAATTATTTTTGTTTCTTGTTGATTTTCAGGAAATAAAACATAATACCCTTTGCCAATTTCATAAGAAAAAGACATGCCAATTAATTCCACTTCCAAAGCTCGCAAACCTGTGGTTTCGGTATCAAAACAAACCGATTTTTGTTGCATTAATTTATCAATTAACATTTTTCTTGAAAACGGAGAATTGATATGTTGATAAAAATGAGAAGTGTTTTCAATGGTTTTAAAACCACCAGCAATATCAATTTCGGAAACATTTCCACTTCCTGGACTCGCAAATAAATCAAACTGATTTGAACTATTTACAGGTGATTTTTTTTCAGTAACTATTGGTTTTTCAGCAATATCTTCAGGATTATTTGGGGTATTATTTTGTGAAAAAGTATTCGTAAAATTCACCAATAAGTTTCGGAATTCTAAGTCGTTAAAAATTTCAGTAACTTTTTCTAAATCAGGTTGATCTAAGGTAAAATTATCCGCATTAAATTCCACAGGAACATCCAACATAATAGTAGCTAATTTTTTTGAAAGCATACCTAAATCTTTGGCAGCTTCAATTTTCTCTTTCATTTTTCCTGATAATTGATGGGTGTTTGCAAGTAAATTTTCCATTGAACCAAAATCAGCAATAAACTTTTTTGCTGTTTTTTCGCCAACTCCAGGCAACCCAGGAATATTATCAGAAGCATCTCCCATCATTCCTAAAAAATCAATGACTTGCAATGGATTTTCTACTTCAAAATTTTGTTTCACTTCTTCAACTCCCCAAATATCATAACCACCCCCAAAACGTGGTTTATACATAAAAATATTTTCGGAAACGAGTTGTGCAAAATCTTTATCTGGTGTAACCATGTAGGTTTTATACCCCTCTTTTTCAGCTTGTTTTGAAAGTGTTCCAATCACATCATCTGCTTCAAAACCCTCTTTTACCATGATTGGAATGTGCATGGCTCGCAAAATTTCTTCAATATAAGGCACTGCAATTTTAATGGCTTCTGGAGTAGCATCTCTGTTTGCTTTATAAGCTTCGTAAAGTTCGGTTCTTTCTGCACTGCCTCCTTTGTCAAAACAAACCGCTAAATGATCCGGTTTTTCACGTTTGATGACATCCAACAGAGAGTTCATAAATCCCATAATTGCTGAAGTATCAAGTCCTTTTGAGTTGATTCTTGGGTTTTTAATAAAAGCATAATAGCCTCTGAAAATCAATGCGTATGCATCTACTAAAAAAAGTCGTTTTTGTGTTGACATGGTATTTTTTCTTACGAATGCTAAAACTACAAAACTTTAACAGGATGTTAAAATTCATTCTTGTTTTAATAGGTATCTTTGATAAATTTTTTAAAATAAAAGGGAATTATGGGTCGTTGGATTTTTCTAATCGTATTGATTTTTTTAATCATTTTTCTCGATTTTTACGCTTTTCAGGCATTTAAAACCGCATTTAAAAATAAATCAGCACGCTTCATTTCAATGTTTGTAAACATTGGGATATATGTTTTTTTCCTATTTACCATTCTAACGTATTCAAGAAGTGATGGTCAAACACCTCAATTTCAGTTAGCCGCAGGATTGTTATTGACCTTTTTAATTCCAAAATTGGTCATTGTCATCATGCTTTTTGGCGAAGATATTTTTAGAGGAATTGTGAAAGTAATTTCAATGATTTCGGATTCTGAAACTCAACCTTTAGTTGGCAGAAGAAAGTTCATTTCGCAATTGGCTTTGGGTATTGCAGCCATTCCTTTCGCATCCTTTATTTATGGAATTATTCAAGGAAAATATAATTATAAAGTACTAAAATATCAATTGTCTTTTAAAGATTTGCCTGATGCTTTTGACGGATTTACCATCACTCAAATTTCGGATATTCATTCAGGAAGTTTTACGAATGCTGAAAAAATTCAATATGGTGTTGATTTAATCAACGAGCAAAAATCAGATGTTATTTTATTTACAGGTGATATTGTGAATAACAAAGCTGATGAAATGGATAATTGGATGGAAATGTTTGGCAAATTAGAGGCGAAACAAGGGAAATTTTCAATTCTTGGGAATCATGATTATGGCGATTATATGGATTGGAAAACACCACAAGAAAAAATAAATAATTTTCAGGCTGTAAAAGATATTCACAAAAAAATTGGGTTTGATTTGTTGTTGGATGAACATCGTTATTTGGAAAAAAACGGTCATAAAATTGCGCTTTTAGGAGTTGAAAATTGGGGAAAAGGCTTCAATCAAAAAGGAGATTTGGAAAAAGCATCCTCAGGAATATTAAAAGAAGATTTTAAAATTTTGATGACACATGACCCAAGTCATTGGGAATATAAAGTGAAAAATGACGATTTCCATTATCATTTAACCTTGAGTGGTCATACACATGGATTGCAAATGGGGATTGAAATTCCTGGTTGGTTTAAATGGAGTCCATCACAATATGTGTATAAACAATGGGCAGGATTGTATGAAGAATTTGGCAGATACATCAATGTAAATAGAGGTTTTGGATATCATGCATTTCCTGGAAGAGTTGGAATTTGGCCTGAAATTACTACTATTGAACTTAAAAAAACCTCATCTTCAGTATAATTCAGAAGATTTGTTATATTTGTGTTGTGATATAAAAAATTTATCAGTTTTTACCCTTAAAAACAGTTGGTTATGACAAAATTTGGAGAATTAATTAGTATTGACAAGCCTGTTTTGATTGATTTTTATTCAGATTTGGATGATGTTGAAAGCAGTGTTGAAACGTTAAGAGATGTTGCTGCAGCTTTAGGAGATAAAGCAAAAGTGATTAAAATTGACATTAATAAAAATGAAGTTTTAGCTGATGCACTTCGCGTGAAAGGAAATCCTACATTTATGATTTATAAGAATGGTGAAATGAAGTGGCGTCAAACTGGTTTTCAAGATGCAAATACTTTGATTGGTTTGGTACAACAATACGTTTAGTTAGATAGAAATTTATTTAAAAAGCCCTAAAAAGTTATATAACTTTTTAGGGCTTTTTTTGTTGAGAAATTTTAATTCCTACAAAATTATATTACATCTTGCAGGAATTTTTCCTTTATTTTCCCTCTTCTTGAGGCATAATATGTTCAAATAATAAAAGTGTGTTGTTAAACTCTTCTTGTATTTTTTTTACAAACTCTGCATCTTCATCATGCTCAATTACTTGGTCAATAACACGTCTGTATAAATATCTGAACGTAATGTCAAATTCTTCAAAAATGATGTCAAATTCTTCTGTCGAAAAGGTGCTAAACCAAATCAATTTTTCTCTAAATAATTTAATTAACGTTTTTGCAGTAGCGCGTGCTTTTTCAACTTCACCCAATTTATAGTACATATTTGGATATTCAACAGACAAACTGTAATGGTCAAAATCTCTGATAGGCATTTTTTCGATAGATAAATCTAGTACTTCAATCGCTTTTGCGGTATCACCTTCTAATGCAAATTCGTTTGACAATCGCATCAAACTATTTCGCAAAGAAATAGAATTGCGTTTGGTTTGTTCGTCTAAATAAATTTTGCCATCATTGATATTTCTCCAATTCCATTTTTGAATGTTTTTATACATTTTTTCAGAATCGATTCTTCCAATATCAAACAAACTAACTTCCCTGATGACTTGTCCATTTTCATCATAATATTTGGTAGGCGTTTTTATAGGAACAAACTTAAATGAAACTCCATCTAACTGTAAATAGTCTTTTAGCCAAATATATTCGCTATTTGAATTTGATCCCCCTGTAAAATAAATAGGGCGTTTCCAATCAAAATTGTTTAAAATATCCAACATTAAAATGGTGTTTTTGGCAATTGCTCTATCAATAGTAATATCGATGTAAGGCACTATTTTGTCAGCATCTTTTGAAGCAACAATTCCATATTTTAGCGCATTTTCTTTATTTACAGGAATTCTAATTTTGTTTACAGGTAATATTTTTTCTGGATTTCCGTCATCATCCAAATCATAAAAAGTACGCTTGTCATTGCTACGAATCCATTTCATAAAATTGTCCAAATCCAATACGGAATCTTTCAATTGCGGAAACAATTCAGAAAAATAATATGCAACATCCAAGGTTCCATATTTGTATTCGTCATGAGTTAATTGCGATGGAATTGGAGGTGCATCATAAGTTGCACGTTTCATTTGATCGATATACCAATCTGTTTGAAAAAGACTTGTATTTACCAATTTGATGTCTGTTCTAATGCCTTCCACTTCTTGCATGTACCACAAAGGGAAAGTGTCATTATCACCAATGGTAAATAGAATTGCATTGGGGTCGCAACTTTCTAAATATGCTTGTGCATTTAAATGGGTTGTATATCTGTTGGAACGATCGTGATCATCCCAATTTTCAACAGCCATCAATGTTGGAACTGCGACTAAAGACAGCACACTTACACCAATTGCCAATGCTTTTTTATTGATAAAATTTTTGAAATATTCGTACAAAGCCAATACTCCAAAACCAATCCAAATGGCAAAAATATAGAAACTTCCAACTACAGCATAGTCACGCTCTCTAGGTTCAAACGGTTTTGGGTTGGTATAAAATATAATGGCTGCTCCTGTAAATAAGAAAAATAGCAATAGGGTAAAGAAGTTTTCTTTATCCCATTTTATTTGGTATATGAATCCTAAAAGTCCTAGAAAGAGTGGTAAAAAATAGTAGGTATTTCTTCCTTTATTTTCCAAAACATCTGAAGGTAATTTTTGTTGAGAACCCAATCTTGCTTCGTCAATAAAGTCAATGCCACTCAGCCAATTTCCATTAAAAATATCCATTTGACCTTGAGTATCATTTTGACGCCCTACAAAATTCCACATAAAATAACGACCATACATGTAGCCAAATTGATAGCTAAACATAAATTTCATATTCTCAATAAACGTGGGTCTTCGTTTGCTGTTTTCAGGAATACCCGCAATTTGTTTGTACAATTTTTCTTTGGATGGGTCTACCATTCTTGGAATAAAACCTTTGTGTTTGTCACTGTAATTTGGTAAAACACCTTCATAAACATTTACAATAACGTATTTCCCGTTTTTCTTTTCGTATTTTGGTTTGTCATCTTTAGTAGGATTGCTTGCATCTTGCTCTCTTTCGAAAGAATTCGAATAATAGGTATCATAAAAAACATTGGCATCACCATATTGTTCACGTTCATAATATGCTAATAATTCGCGGGCACTCGAAGGATTATTTTCGTTGATGGTCGTATTTGCGTTCGCTCTTATTGGCAACATCATCCAAGAAGAAAATCCAATCATGACAAAAAGTAAAGATAAAATGAGCGTATTTGCAGTTACTTTTTGATGTTTTTTGGTTGATGTTAATCCAACATAAAATACAATGATTAGTATGATTCCAGCTATGATTGTTCCAGAATTGTAGGGCAAACCAATAGTATTGATGAAAAATAATTCAGCAGCACTAAAGAATTTTAGCGTAAAAGGAAATATAAATTTGAAAACCAATAACAATACAAATACCGAGAAAATAGTGGCTATTGCAGACGTTTTTAGGTTAATTTTTGGATAAGTTTTAAAGAAATATAGCATCACAATTGCAGGAATTACCAACAATGAAAGGATGTGAACACCAAATGATAAACCTACTATGAAACTAATCAATATTAGCCATTTATTACCTCTTGTCGTATGGATTTCACTTTCCCATTTCAATCCTAACCAAAATAAAATTGCCATTAAAAATGATGACATGGCATACACTTCACCTTCCACAGCACTGAACCAAAAACTATCAGAAAATGTGTACGCTAACGAACCAACCAAACTACTTCCAAGAATTGCAATATAACTCCCTTCTGTAATTTCGCCTGATTTCTGAGCTATTTTTTGAGCCAAATTTGTGATAGTCCAAAACATAAACAAAATGGTAAATGCACTTGATAAGGCAGACATAAAATTTACCATTTTAGCAATTTCACTAACATCAGAAGTGAACATCGCAAAGAAAGCACCCAGCATTTGAAACAAAGGCGCTCCTGGTGGATGGCCAACTTCCAATTTTACTGATGTTGCAATGTATTCTCCTACATCCCAAGCACTTACAGTGGGCTCAATAGTTAAAGTGTAAGTGATTAAGGCGATTCCAAATGTAATCCAACCTAAAATTAGATTCCATTTTTTAAAATTTTCTGAGGTCATAAAATAGGATTAAACTAGAGGCGAATTTAGCAATAAATATCAATAAAATGAGGATATAATTAGATTTCTAATGTAAGTATCGGTCATAAAACTTTGTTAAACCTAAAAATTACGAAAATTTGTTTGTCAAATAAAAACTTTGCGTTAAATTTGCAACCGCTTAAAGAGCATTGGCCTATGGTGTAATGGTAACACACCGGTTTTTGGTACCGATTTTCAAGGTTCGAGTCCTTGTAGGCCAACGAAAAAGTCTTAACAGAAATGTTAAGACTTTTTTTATGAGGTTAAATATTCCTTCAATTCTTGATAAGAACTTATTTTTTTTGCAACTTTTTCTTTATTTATAATTTCCTGAACTTGCTTAGGGATTGTCACTTTTACTGATAAAGTTTCTTCTACAACATCCAAAAACTTTACAGGATGAGCAGTTTCTAAAAAAACACCAAATTCAGTGGTATTCAATACATATTTTTTCAATCCTAAATAACCAATTGCGCCATGAGGATCAGCAATATAATTTGAATTGGTATAAATTTTTTTCATTGCTTCACGGGTTTCATCATCTGTAAAGCTAAAAGAGGAAAAGTTTTTTTTCAATGCATCAAAATTATTTTGATACAATTCTTGAATTCTGATAAAATTACTCGGATTTCCAACATCCATTGCGTTTGAAATGGTAGCTTTTGATGGTTTTGGAGCATATTTTCCTTCAATCAAATAGTTTGGAACGGTGTCATTGATATTGGTTGCTGCAATAAAATGCTTGATAGGCAATCCTAATTTTTGAGCAACAATTCCTGCGCAAATATTTCCAAAGTTTCCACTTGGAACTGAAAAAACTAACTCTTTGTTATGTTTTTTTAATTCTTTATAGGCATAGAAAAAATAAAACATTTGTGGCAACCAACGTGCAATATTGATGGAATTTGCTGAGGTCAATTTTATGGTAATTTCTGCATCTAAAAAAGCGGTTTTTACCATTTCTTGACAATCATCAAAAACACCATCAACCTCCAATGCAGTAATATTTTGACCCAAAGTTGTCAATTGTTTTTCCTGGATGTCACTTACTTTTCCTGACGGATATAAAATGACAACATTTACACCTTTTGTGCCCAAAAAACCATTGGCAACTGCGCCTCCAGTATCACCAGAAGTGGCTACTAAAACCGTCAATTCTTCTTCGTTATGTTGATTGAAATATTCCAAACACTTCGCCATAAATTTTGCGCCAACATCTTTAAAAGCCATTGTAGGACCATGAAATAATTCTAATGAAGCGCAGTTTTCATCAATTTTTACCAAAGGAAAATCAAAAAAAATGGTTTCTGAAAT
>JANREL010000109.1 GCA_030758355.1 Polaribacter sp. | reverse complement strand
TGGAAAACGTATAAATTTACTGATAAAGAATTGGTTTGGTTGCAAGAAATTGCACGTGTTAAAAACGTGATTTTAGATGTTTTTACAAGTCCTTATAGTTTGTTGCAAATCAAAACTTTTGCAAATATTGAATCAGTTTTAGTTTCGTATCAGAACAGTAAAATTTCTCAAGAAATCTCAGCGCAATTGTTATTTGGAGTTTTTCAAGCGAAAGGAAAATTGCCTGTTTCAATTGGTGAAAATTTCGAAGAAGGAACAGGTTTTACAACTGTTAATTTAAACAGATTGGGATATACAATTCCTGAAGAAGTGCTCATGTCATCCCAAAAATTAGCTAAAATTGATGCCTTTGCAGACACTATTTTGAAAGAAAAAATGGCACCAGGATTTCAAGTATTGGTTGCAAGAAAAGGCAAAGTAATTTTTCAAAAAAGTTATGGGTATCACACAGATGAAAAAAAGATTCCTGTAAAAAATTCAGATTTGTATGATTTGGCTTCTTTGACTAAAATTTTGGCTTCATTACCCATGATTATGAAAGCAGAGCAGCAACAAAAAATTCCTATAGATGCCAAGTTATTTGAAATTTTACCAAGTTTCAAAAACTCTAACAAAGCCACTATTTCTGTAATAGAATTGTTATCTCATTATGGCAGATTGCCAGCTTGGATTCCGTTTTATCTAGGAACACAAATCAAAAATACCAAAGTAAATTCACCCAAATTTTACAGTGCAACCAAAAGTGATTCTTATCCAACAGAGGTTGCAAGAAATTTATACATTACAAAATCGTATACGGATAGTATTTATAAGTTCATCAAAAAAGCCACTCTTACTGAAAATCAAGAATACTTATACAGCGATTTGGGTTACTATTTATTCAAGGAAGCATTGGAAAATAGCTATAAAAAACCGTTGAACAAATTGGTTGAAGAATTTTTTTATCAATCTTTAGGTGCAGATAGAATGACGTATCTTCCACTAGAAAAGTTTGATAAATCACAAATTGTTCCCACAGAAAAAGACGATTATTACCGAAATCAATTGGTGCATGGGTATGTGCATGATATGGGCGCGGCCATGTTGGGTGGTGTTGGAGGACATGCAGGGTTGTTTTCAAACGCCAATGACGTTGCGAAAATGATGCAAATGTACTTGCAAAAGGGGTATTATGGTGGCAAACAATTGCTGAATTCAGAAACAGTTGATAAGTTTAACAAACGTTATTTTGCCAATAAAAAAGTACGAAGAGGCTTGGGTTTTGACAAACCTGAGTTGACAAAAAATGCTGTAGCGACTTGCGGCTGTACTTCTGATGAGAGTTTTGGACACTCTGGTTTTACAGGTACTTTTACTTGGGCAGATCCAAAATCGGAAATTGTGTATGTGTTTTTATCCAACAGAATTTATCCAAATATGAACAATACGAAATTGGTAAAATCGAGTGTTAGAACCAAAATTCAACAAGCAATTCAAGACGCGATTATTGATTAGGAGCCAATCCTGCTCGAGTCTATCTTGAGCGCAGTCGAAAGGCTACTCGCTTTTTTTGCTTCGCAAGCTACTTTCAATAAAAATATATTTTTATTGAAAGTAATCTCAAAAGAGCTCAAACAAACCGCTCAATTAGGGCTAAGTTTCCTTGCCAAAGTATAGGTTTTAACAATTTTCAGTATTTGTTGGCGCGCTTTTCGTGAAGAAAAAAACCATAAAAATTGAAATTAGAAAATAAAACAATCCTGTTTTAAAATTAAAAAGCATACTTACAATCAATGCTTGAAAACTATAAAAAAATAGACAAGTCAACAAGTTTATCGAAAATTTCATAGTATCTACAAATTCAATTTCTTTGATATTTTTTGAAAATTTTTTCCAAATCAAATACGGAAAAAAACTGTTCAACAGTATCAAATAATACAAAGGGTTTAGCAAGTTGAGTTGTTTTTTTTGTGCTTTTGGAATTGTATTTTCTGCTATGAATTTGTTTACCAAATCTACTTTTATAAAATCCACATTTGAGGCATTCAATTTTGATAAAGTGGTTTCATAATTCTCATCATCAGGAATATGAACTGTTAATTTTTTCAACTGATTACTCACTTTTTCTTTTAAAATAAGAATCGCTTTTGCAGGAATATTTGAATCGTAAATTGCTTTTGCATCAATGACTTCTCCAAACTGAACACACACTTTACTTGGATACACTGACGAATTTTGATAGGTAATTCCTACAGGAATTACCGAAATTCCCAATTCAGGAAAACGTTCTAATGCTCCAAAAACAATCCGTGTAAATCCTTTACTCAATGGCTGAATCGTTCGTTTTCTTGAATGTCCTCCTTGTGGAAAAATAATCAATGTTTGTTTTTTTTGAAGAATTTTGAAGCATTTTTCAAACACTTCATCATTATTTGATAGTTGTTTGATGCCATCTCGAATTCTAAAAATAGGCATCAAATTTAAGCTTGTCAAAAACTTCTTAATCAATGGTTTTTTAAACACATCTGCTCGTACCAAAAAATGATTTTCTCTCGGGTTAAAAGTTGTTACAAACAAAGGGTCCATCAACGCATTTGGATGATTTACAGCAAACAACACAGCGCCTTTTTTTGGAATATTTTTTTGTCCTTTTACAACAATTTTTTGAGCATAAAAATGCAAACTAATTCGTAAAAATAGTTTTACTGCATTGTACCAAATTTTTTGTAGAATCATTTTTCAGCTTTTTTTCTGCCCCAAAAAGTAGCCAAAGCCATTCCAGAAAATACATCCCAAATTCCCCAAAAAGCAGCTAATAAAGCCATGCCTCCCAATCCATCAAAAAAACCGAAAATCAATAATAAACCCAAGCCTCCATTTTGAATACCAGTTTCCATAGAAATGGTTTTGGTGTCAGCTTCATTCAATCCAAATGCTTTTGCAGTATAAAATCCGATGATAAAAGCAAAAATATTGTGAAAAATCACTAAGAATAATACGTAGTGAATGTAACTTACAAAGACTTCTAAATTTTGTGAAAATGCAACAAAAATCAATAAGATAAAAACAGTCATTGAAATAGGTTTCAATAATTTTTCAATTTTTTCAGCCATCTCTGAATGATACTGTTTGATGAGCATTCCCAAGATCAAAGGAATTCCTAAAATTAACGAAACTAGTTTCAATAAATCTATCCAATTCAATTCAACCGATTTTAAAATGATATTAGTAGGTTCGTACAGACTTCCCCAAAATTGCAAATTAAATGGCGTCATAACAATACAAGTGAGTGTAGCAAAAGCGGTTAAACTTACTGATAATGCTGCATTTCCTCCAGCCATTTTACTAAAAAAATTAGACACATTTCCACCAGGACAAGCTGCAATCATCATCATTCCCAAAGCAAAACTTGGATGCGGTTTGATGACTAAAATCGCCAAAAATGTAAACGCAGGCAACAAAATAAATTGCGATAAAACACCTACAAAAAGTATTTTAGGGTTCTTTAATAATCGTTTAAAATCATCAAAAGTGATGCCCAAAGCCACACCAAACATGATAATGGCAATCGCAATATTCAATACCCACAAACCACTAGAGTCAAAGTTTATTTTTATGGCATCAATGTCTATTTCTGGTTTCATGTTTTCAGGTTCAAAATTTCAAATTCAAAATTCAGTATTTTTAGTTTTCAAATCGTCACCTTGAGCGCAGTCGAAAGGTAATTTTTAGGTCTCGACTGCGCTCGACCTGACAATATAATAAATATGACAATTCACATTGTGACCTTGAACGTAGTCGAAAGGTAATAATTATATATCAACTTGATTATTTAATTTTTAAAAGCATATTCAATCAAATTCGCGCCCATTTTCAATGCTTTTTCACGAACTTCTTTTGGGTTATTGTGAATAATTTCATCTTCCCAACCATCACTTAAATCGGTTTCATAATCATAAAAAACAACCAATCTTCCTTCGGAAAAAATTCCAAAAGCTTGCGCCGATTTTTTGTCATGTTCATGAATTTTAGGAATGCCATTTGGAAACGTAAATGTTTGATTAAAAATAGGATGTGAACTCGGAATTTCTTTTAATTCCAAATTCGGAAATACTTTTTTTAATTCTCTTCTGATAAATTTGTCCAATCCATAATTATCAGAAATATGTAAAAATCCACCAGAAATCAAGTATTTACGAAGGTTTTCAATTTCTTGATCAGAAAAAAGCACATTTCCATGGCCTGTCATAAAAACCATTGGAAAATTGAATAAATCTTCACTATCAACAGCAACAGAAATTGGATTTTTTGAGATAGAAGTGTTGCAATTTTTATTCGTAAAATCAATCAAATTGGGCAATGCAGTTGGGTTTGCATACCAATCTCCACCACCATTATATTTTAAAATGGCAACGTCTTGG
>JANREL010000108.1 GCA_030758355.1 Polaribacter sp. | reverse complement strand
CAGGACCAATTACAGTGATATGAAGTGCTTCATAACCTGTGGTTTTTGGTTGAGAAATCCAATCTCGCAAACGAGAAGGATTTGGTTTAAAATAATCTGTAACGATTGAATAGATTTTCCAAGCTTCAAATTTTTCATCTTCAGTAGCTGGTTTGAAAATAATTCTGATAGCAAATTTATCGTACACTTCCTCAAAAGCCACATTTTGTTTCATCATTTTTCTTCTGATAGAAAAAATGGATTTGAAACGACCTTTTATTTCATAGGAAAAATTTTCTTTGTCTAGTCCTTTTTTTAGTGTATCAGTAAAACGTTCTAAATAGTTTTGCTGTTCTTCTTTACTTTCCTTAATTTTAGAAACAATACCATTGTAAACTTCTGTTTCTGTGTATTTTAAACCCAAATCTTCCAATTCAGTTTTTATGTTATACAAACCCAATCTATGCGCCAAAGGTGCATAAATGTATAAAGTTTCTGAGGCAATCTTTAGTTGTTTGTCCTCTGGCATTGCATTCATGGTTTGCATATTGTGCAATCTATCAGCAATTTTTATCAAAATAACACGTACATCATCATTCAATGTCAAGAGCATTTTTCTAAAATTTTCTGCCTGAATTGAAGCGTCTTGCTCTTTGTTTAATTTTGAAATTTTAGTCAAACCATTCACAATTTTGGCTATGGTTTCGCCAAATTGTTGTTCAATATCATGAAGTGTATAATGCGTATCTTCTACAACATCATGCAGCAGAGCAGCAGCTATAGAAACTGCTCCCAAACCAATTTCTTTCGCAACGATTTTGGCAACTGAAATTGGATGAAAAATATAAGGTTCCCCTGTTTTTCTGCGTTGTTTAGAATGTGCATCAACAGCAACGTCAAAGGCTTTCCGAATCAGTTCTTTATCCTCTTTTGACAAGACCTCATAAGTACCTTTCAGCAAATCTTTATATCGATTCGCAATTTCTTTATTTTCTTCCTCTAAGGTTGCTGTATATTGCAATGCTTGCATAAACTGATTTTTTTGAATCAATAGTGAAATTACAAATTTGAATTGTAATATACAACAATTAGGATTCTAAATTTTCAATTCGTTGCAACAATGTAGGGTGTGAATACTGCACAAAAACATAGGCAGGATGAGGGGTTAAATTACTCAAACTATTTTTTGATAATTTTTTGAGTGATGAAACTAAATAGCGTCCATCAAAAGTGTTTTTTGCATAATCATCTGCTTGATATTCAAATTTTCTTGACACATAATTCATAAATAATCCTGTGATTTCTGAAATTGGTGAATACAAAATTCCGAAAGCAATCAAGCCAATATGAAAACTTGGAATGGAAACACTCAATGCACTTGACAATAGGGGAGAGCTGATAAAAAGTGATACTAAATAGAGCATAAATCCTGTTAAAAGTAGCGAAACAATCAAATTGAAAATGATGTGTTTACGTTTGTAGTGACCAACTTCATGCGCTAAAACAGCTACAATTTCTTCAGTTTCTAAATCATTGATCAGAGTGTCATATAAGGTAATTCTTTTTTGAGATCCAAATCCAGAAAAATATGCATTTGCTTTAGTGGAGCGTTTTGAACCATCAATGACAAAGATATTTTGTAAGGTAAAACCGACTTTTTGAGCATAATTTTCAATGGCAGTTTTCAATTCACCTTCTCCTAATGGAGTTTGTTTGTTAAAAATCGGAACAATCAATTTGGCATAAAAAAGATTCATAAAAACAGTAAATACAGCAATCAAAACCCAAGTGTATATCCAAAAATCAGCACCAGAATATTTATAAAACAGCATAATAATTGATAAAATTCCACCACCTAAAATGATGCTCATTAGCCAACCTTTTAGTTTGTCTGTCCAAAATATTTTTTTGGTTGATTTGTTAAATCCGAACTTTTCTTCAATCACAAATGTTTGGTAATAGGAGAAAGGAGTTGTTAAAATATCTGAGCCCAATAGAATGATTCCGAAAAAAAGCAAAGCCACTAAAATGGGGTTATTTGTATAATTTCTTGCCAAATCATCTACAAATTTAAATCCTTCTAAAAAGAAAAATAGCATTGTTAAACTGATTGAAAATAAAGAAGTCATTCTTGAAAACTTCGCATTTTCTTTTTTATAAGCCTGTGATTTTTTATAAGCTTCTTCATCATAAACATCTGCTAATTTTTCGGGAATTTTATCATCAAAACGTTTGTTATTTAAAAAAGTCAGATAGGAATAAAACAAAAAATCAAAAAGTAAAATACTGATGATTGTGTAAAATAAATTAGTCTGGTTCATAAAGTTAATTGAAATTTCTTTGTCTTTTCGCCTCAAATAAAATGATGGCTGCAGCAACAGAAACGTTTATAGAATCAATTTGTCCTTGCATAGGAATATTGATATTTTGAGTAGCGTTTGTTCGCCAAATTTCAGTTAAGCCTGTATCTTCTGTACCAACAACAATGGCAGATGATTTTATATAACTTTCTTTATAATATTCATTTGAATTTTGCAAAGTGGCTGCAAAAATTTGAATGTTATTTTCTTTTAAAAAAGCAATAATTTCTTCAGAAGTTCCTACTGCAATTTGATTCGTGAAAATGCAACCCACACTTGAACGAATGATATTTGGGTTGTATAGATCACTTTTAGCATCAGCAATCAAAACAGCATCAATATTTGCGGCATCTGCAGTGCGTAAAATTGCGCCAATATTACCAGGTTTTTCAATGCCTTCAGCAACTAAAATCAAGGAATTTTTAGGAATAGTTATTTCAGATAGTGCTAAGCTTTTTGTTTTTGCAATGGCAATGATTCCTTCAGTTGAAGATCTATAAGCCAGTTTGTGATAAATTTCTTGTGAAATTTCAATCAATTCAGCAGCTGGGAAATTAGCAAGAAAATTCTCATTAATTTTATTAGCTAAAAATAGGAGTGAAGTGATTTCATAATTTCCTTTTAAAGCAAGTTCAATTTCTCTTTTTCCTTCAATTAAAAATAGTCCTTGATTTTTGCGTTCTCGAGCTTTTTCTTGAAGTTTGAAAAGGTTTTTTATGAATGGATTTTGAATGCTGTTTATTTGTTTCATTATCGCAAAGATACTTTTTTTGAAGGTTTTAAAATTACAGTGTTTTTATAATTTTCACAAACAAAAAAAAGCCCTGAATTCAGGGCTTTTTTTAAATTTACTTTTTAGTTATTCAGCTTTATATTTGTTTGAATACCTTTTCCAAAGTGTTGTTTGGTGACTTTCCAAACTGATTTTTCGGCCTTGAATAAATGCTTCTGAAATAATATTTGTTCTCATATCCAACGCATCACCCTCAGAAATGAATAAAGTGGCATCTTTTCCAACTTCTAAAGTTCCAGCAAACGAATCAATTCCTAAAATTTTTGCAGCATCACCAGTAATTAATTGAACCGCTTTTTCTTTTTCCAAACCAAAAGCGGCAAAAGTTCCTGCATAAAAAGGCAAATTTCTAGTGTTCATTCTGTCCATTTGACCTTCCATTCCTAATCCAACCAAAACACCATTGTCTTGTAAAGTTTTTGCAATAGTATAGGTATCATCATAGGCATCATCTTCATTATTTGGATTTCTGTGAGGCCTGTTTAAAATTACAGGAATGTTATTTTTTACTAACAAATCTGTTACTTTTTCAGCACCTTCACCACGAACAATTACCAAATTATTGATGCCCAATTCTTTACTCAATGTGATTGCATCTGTAATTTCTTTTTCGCCATTTACATGAATAAACAATTTTTGAGAACCATCAAATAACCCTTTTGTTGCTGCAAATGGTAAGTGTTTTTTATCAGATTTTGATGCTAAATATTGTTTTGCATCAGTAAAAAATGAATTGATTTTCTCCACATTTTTTGGATACTCTGCGTTTGGCTTCAAAGCAGGATCTTCTCCCAACCACCATCTGCCACTAGTAAAACTTCCTGGCCAATTCAGGTGAATAGCATCATCTGTTTTGATGGTAGCATCTTCCCAATTCCAAGCATCTAATTGCACAATTGATGAAGTTCCAGAAATTGTTCCTCCTTTAGGGACAATTTGCGCCATTAAAACGCCATTTGGTCTCATAGATTCAACCAATTTACTTTCAGCATTATAAGCGATTAAACTTCGAACATGTGGGTTCATGATCCCAATTTCGCTTTCATCATCACTAGCTTTTACAGCATCAATTTCTACCAAACCCAAAGTAGTATCTAACGCTATAAATCCTGGATAAATGTGTTTTCCTTCTGCTTTTATAATTGTTCCCATTCGCGCAATTTTCATCATGGCGCTTCCTACAAAAGTGATTTTGCCATCAACAAACATAATCAACGAGTTTTCAATTACTTGTCCATTTCCTAAGTGTGCTGTTGCACCTTCAATTGTAATGGCTGTTGTTTGTTTTGATGCAGGTGTTTGTTGTGCAACTATGCTTCCTACAAAAGCAAAAA
>JANREL010000107.1 GCA_030758355.1 Polaribacter sp. | reverse complement strand
TTTCAGAGGCTTCCAAAACAATTTATTTAAAAATTATAGAAGCTGATCAGAGTTGTGGTGGTATCAAAGAGTTTGAAATAGTAGTGAATTCCGAGCCAATTATCAATCTTCAAGAAGAATATACCATTTGTTTTGACCCTAGTTCAAAACCTCCAATCATCATCTCTGGAGATTTTAGTAATCAACGTTTTGAATGGATAGATAGTTCTGGAAATATTACTAGAACTCAAAATTTTACTTTAAATACGGTTGGTGAATTTTCGCTAACTGTCTATAAAACAGAAAATAATTTGGAATGTTCAAATACAAAAACATTCAGAGTTGTCAATCCAAAGCCGCCAGAATTTTCAGAAATTTTAGTCAATACTGAGGATGAAACCAATAACATCATTGACGTTTTTATCAACGGAAACAGTATGTATCAGTTTTCGTTAGACAATACTAATTTCTTTGGAAATGGCAGTTCACATACATTTTCGAATATTCCTGCAGGTTTACAAACCGTTTTTGTAAGAGATTTAAACTCTTGCGAACAGCCAATTGAGAAAACAGTTTCTGTAATTGGCTATAAAAAATACTTTACTCCAAATAGCGATGGAAAAAATGATTTTTGGAATATTGAAGGTTTAGACAGCAATTCATTCAAAACTATAAATGTCAGTATTTTTGATCGTTTTGGAAAAGTAATTCACTCAATTACTGATTTTACATCACTTGGTTGGGATGGTAGGCTCAATGGAAAAAATTTACCTGCAAATAATTATTGGTTCAAATCCGAAATTATCGATAAAAATGATAATCTGATAGAAAAATCTGGAAATTTTAGCTTAATTCGAAATTAACAACAGTTTTCAATACGTATTTTTGCATCATGAAATTTACGTTAGAATCCAACTTTTCACCAACTGGAGATCAGCCACAAGCGATTAAAGAATTGACTCATGGAGTTATTTCAGGAGAAAAATTCCAAACTCTTTTGGGCGTAACTGGCTCAGGAAAAACGTTTACCATTGCAAACGTTGTCAAAAATATTGACAAACCAACCTTAGTTTTGGCACATAACAAAACGTTAGCCGCGCAGTTGTATTCAGAATTCAAACAGTTTTTTCCTAAAAATGCGGTTGAATATTTCGTTTCTTATTACGATTATTATCAACCAGAAGCATACATTCCTGTTACTGGAACGTATATTGAAAAAGATTTATCTATTAATGATGATATCGAACGCTTGCGTTTAAGCACTACTTCTTCCCTACTTTCTGGTAGACGTGATGTGTTGGTGGTTGCATCAGTTTCATGTTTATACGGAATTGGAAATCCTGTTGAATTCAAAAAAAATGTGATTCCTGTGGAAGTTGGACAACAAATTGCAAGAACCAAATTTTTGCATCAACTCGTTACTAGTTTGTATTCCAGAACTGAACACGACATCAAAAGTGGCACATTTAAAGTGAAAGGAGATGTGGTGACAATTTATCCTTCTTATGGTGATAATGGCTTTAGAATTCATTTTTTTGGAGATGAAATAGAAGAAATTGAATCTTTTGATTTGGAAAGCAATGCCATTATTGAAACTTTTCAAGAATTAACGATTTATCCAGCAAATCTCTTTGTTACTTCTCCTGATGTGCTGCAAAATGCCATTCATCAAATTCAGAACGACATGATGAAACAAGTAGATTATTTCACTGAAATTGGGAAACATTTGGAAGCAAAACGCCTGAAAGAACGCACAGAATTTGATTTAGAAATGATTCGTGAATTGGGTTATTGTTCCGGAATTGAAAATTATTCACGCTATTTGGATGGACGTGAACCAGGCACTAGACCTTTCTGTTTATTGGACTATTTTCCTGAAGATTACTTGATGATTATAGACGAAAGTCATGTTACAATTCCGCAAACCCATGCCATGTATGGAGGTGATAGAAGCAGAAAGGAAAATTTGGTCGAATACGGATTTCGTTTGCCAGCAGCTATGGACAATCGTCCTTTGAAATTTGAAGAATTTGAAGCCATTCAAAATCAAACCATTTTTGTGAGTGCCACTCCTGCAGATTATGAACTGCAAAAAACAGAAGGTGTTTTTGTGGAGCAATTAATTCGTCCAACAGGTTTGCTAGATCCTGTGATTGAAATAAGACCAAGTTTGAATCAAATTGATGATTTGATTGAAGAAATTCAACTCCGTGTTGAAAAAGACGAGCGAACTTTGGTTACGACATTAACCAAAAGAATGGCTGAAGAATTGACAAAATACCTCACAAGAGTGGATATTCGTTGCAGATATATTCATTCTGATGTAGATACTTTAGAGCGTGTTGCAATCATGCAAGATTTGCGAAAAGGCTTGTTTGATGTATTAATTGGCGTCAATTTATTGCGTGAAGGATTGGATTTACCTGAAGTTTCGTTAGTTGCTATTTTAGATGCTGACAAAGAAGGTTTTCTGCGTTCACATCGTTCATTGACACAAACTATTGGTAGAGCTGCTAGAAATGTAAATGGTTTGGCGATTTTATATGCAGACAAAATTACGAACAGCATGCAAAAAACCATTGATGAAACTGATAGAAGAAGAGAAAAACAAGTATTTTATAATGAAAAAAACAACATCACACCTACTCAAATCAACAAACGAATTGATGAATCTTTATCAAAAAGTGCTATTTCCAGTTTTCATTATGACAATGCCATTCAAAAAGTAGCTGAAAATTCGTTGGAATATCTTCCAAAAGAAGAAATTGAAAAACGCATCAGAGAAAAACGTAAACAGATGGAAGCTGCTGCAAAATCATTGGATTTTATTGTCGCTGCAAAATTGCGTGATGAAATTGCAACTTTAAAAGAAAGTCTTTAAATTAAACAATAAAGCCTCATTTTAGAATGAGGCTTTATTTATTTTTTACTTACAAAAATTTAAACACTCAACACTTCTTGTACTTTATCAGCAGCTTCTTGAAACTCAGTTGCCGAGATAATTTTCATCCCTGAGTTGTCAATCAATTCTTTGGCTTCTTTAGCGTTCGTTCCTTGCAATCTACAAATAATTGGCACCGTAATTTTATCGCCCATATTTTTGTAAGCATCAACTACTCCTTGTGCAACTCTGTCACAACGAACAATTCCACCAAAAATATTTACCAAAATGGCTTTTACGTTCGGGTCTTTTAAGATAATTCCGAAAGCAGTTTCCACTCTTTGTGCATCAGCAGTTCCTCCAACGTCTAAAAAGTTAGCAGGCTCTCCTCCAGATTCTTTAATCAAATCCATAGTTCCCATTGCTAATCCAGCGCCATTTACCATGCAACCAACGTTTCCATCTAATTTTACATAGTTCAGTCCAGCAGCTTTTGCTTCTACTTCAATCGGATTTTCTTCACGCAAATCACGCATTGCTTCATATTCTTTGTGACGATACAAGGCATTTTCATCCAAAGATACTTTTGCATCAACAGCCATTATTTTATCATCCGAAGTTTTCAAGACAGGATTGATTTCAAACATAGCCGCATCAGATTTGATGTATGCAGTGTACAATGCAGTCACAAACTGAGTCATTTCTTTAAATGCAGTTCCCGATAAACCTAAATTAAACGCTACTTTTCGAGCTTGAAAAGGCATTAAACCCAACAATGGATCAATTTCTTCTGTAAAAATTAAGTGAGGCGTTTCTTCTGCAACAGTTTCAATATCCATTCCACCTTCGGTAGAATACATGATCATGTTTTTGCCAGTGGCTCTATTCAACAGCACAGAGATGTAAAATTCCTCTGGTTTAGAATCGCCTGGATAGTACACGTCTTCCGCAATCAACACTTGATTTACCAATTTTCCTTCTGCTGATGTTTGAGGAGTAATCAACATCATTCCTAAAATTTCTCCAGAAATACGTTCTACATCTGCCAAGTTCTTTGCCAACTTAACCCCTCCTCCTTTTCCACGTCCTCCAGCATGAATTTGAGCCTTGATTACATGCCACCCTGTGCCTGTATCTTCTGTTAATTTTTGGGCAGCAGTTACAGCTTCAGCAGGAGTACTTGCTACAATCCCTCTTTGAATTCTTACTCCAAAACTGCTTAATATTTCTTTTCCTTGGTATTCGTGTAAATTCATTTGTATGGCTTTTAAAACGTTCGCAAAAATACAAATTCAATTATAAAACATGCTAAACTATTTTACAATTTATCTAAAGAAATGACTGATTTTCACTTTTATTTTTGAATCTATCTTTTCTTATAGATGAAAAGTCACAAAAACAAAATACTTTTAAAAACTACGACCATTTTTTTTTACTTTCGCTTAAAATTTGATTAAAATGATGATTGTTGCAGAAAATATTTACAAATATTACGGTGATGTTGAAGTATTGAAAGGCGTGAATTTACAAATCAAAAAAGGGGAAATTGTAGCGATTGTAGGTCCCTCTGGTGCAGGAAAAACTACAATATTACAGATTCTAGGAACTCTTGACAAACCTGAAAAAAAATCTGATTTTCAACTTACCATCAATGATATTTCATTAAAAAAATTATCTGATAAGCAACTTTCAGAATTTAGAAACAAACA
>JANREL010000106.1 GCA_030758355.1 Polaribacter sp. | reverse complement strand
ATGTTGGTGCAAGAGTTTCAGGAGCTGTTGATCGTTTTATGAGAGCCAATGAAATGACTGCTGAAGCTGACTCTTACAAATGGGAATTTAATTTAGTAGAGGATAAAACGGTTAATGCTTGGTGTATGCCAGGTGGAAAAGTAGTTTTTTATACTGGAATTATGCCAATTTGCGCAAACGAAGATGGTGTTGCAGCTGTAATGGGTCATGAAGTAGCACACGCTTTTGCAAAACATGGTCAAGAAAGAATGTCTTCTGCACAAATTCAACAATTAGGTGGAGCTGTAGTGGCTATCGGAACTTCTAGTAAAGATCCAAAAACAGCTCAAATTTGGAATTTAGCCTACGGAGTTGGTTCTCAAGTTGGCATGTTGGCTTTTAGTAGAACTCATGAAGATGAAGCTGACAAACTAGGTTTGGTTTTTATGATCATGGCGGGTTATGATGGTAATGAAGCTGCTGAAGTTTGGGTAAGAATGAGTAAATTGTCTGGAGGAAAACAAGGACCTGAATTTTTAAGTACGCATCCATCAAATGAAAGTAGAATAGAAAGTCTTAAAAAATATTTACCAGAAGCAACAAAATTGGCAGAGAAATTCAATTCACAAACTGCTAATTTAAAGAAATAATATATCATAAGATTTAGTATATTGTGAACCATTCAAAAGTGATTTTTGAATGGTTTTTAATTTTAATAAAAATACTTTTATGTTACAAAAAGGAGATAAAAAATTAATCAATAGTTGGGCATTTTATGATTGGGCAAATTCAGTATATTCTTTAGTGATTGCAACTGCAGTTTTTCCTTTGTATTATTCTGCTGTTACCAAAGATAAAGTAGTCAATTTTCTTTGGATAGAATGGGAACATCCTGATGCGTTGTATAGTTATGCTTTGTCATTTTCATTTTTAGTGGTCGCTTTTATCTCCCCAATTTTATCAGGAATTGCTGATTACACAGGAAGTAAAAAGAAATTTATGCGGTTTTTTTGTACACTCGGAAGCTTGTCAGTAATGAGTTTATATTTTTTTGATAGTATTGAAACTGTTTGGATTGGAATTGTTTTTACCATTTTGGCAAGTATTGGTTTTTGGGCAAGTTTGGTTTTTTACAATGCGTATTTGCCAGAAATTGCACATCCAGAACAACAAGATAGCGCTAGCGCAAAAGGATTTATTTTTGGATATATAGGATCAGTTATTTTGCTCATTATCAATTTAATATTAATTCAAAAACCTGATTTATTTGGAATTACTGCAGGGCAAGCCTCTAAAATTTCATTTGTAATGGTGGGTTTGTGGTGGTTAGGTTTTGCGCAAATTACGTTTCGCAAATTGCCCAATAATGTTCACAATAGAAAACCTGAAAAAGATTATATTTGGAAAGGGTTTAGAGAATTGAAAATTGTAGCAAAACAAGTGTTTGAAAATCCTATTTTAAAACGGTTTTTAATTTCCTTTTTTTTATTAAGTGTGGGCGTCCAAACCATTATTTTATTAGCCACTATTTTTGGTTCATCAGAATTGGGTTTAGCTGCTATTGATTTGATTATTACAGTATTACTGATTCAGATTGTTGCTATTTTTGGCGCATTTTTATTTTCTAGAATTTCCGAAATAAAGGGAAATATCATGGCTTTAAAAATCTCTATTTTTATCTGGACGATAGTTTGTTTTGGGGCTTTTTTGTTGCACAAAGACCTGCCAAATGTAGATTTGTATTTTTATTCTTTAGGAGCTGTTTTAGGTTTAGTTTTAGGAGCAACTCAGTCTTTAGCGAGATCTACATATTCTAAATTATTGCCAGAAACTCAAGACCATGCAACGTATTTCAGTTTTTACGATGTTACTGAAAAAATTGCCATTGTTTTAGGAACCTTGGTTTATGGTTTTTTATATGCCATAACTGATTCTATGCAATGGAGTGTACTAAGTTTAGCGCTATTTTTCTTGGCAGCTTTTATCGTACTAAGTACGATGAAAAAGTCGAAATACGTTCAATAATTCAAAATTTAAGATTTGAAACTTAAAGTTTTTTTATGGGAAAAATTATTCAATCTTGTAAACAGTTCCTTTTTGAGAAAATTTTGAGAATCCAATTCTTACTGTAAAATCATATTTATGATCATACAATTTATTGATTTGTATGTACATAGGATCTTTTTGCAATTCATTTTTTGGATTGATGTACTTTAACGTATAGAAAAAATTATTTTTCCATTTGATGGATAAAGTATCTATATTCTTTCCATATTTACTTATCTGAATCGTATCTTTTCGGATAATTGTTTCTTTTACGAAATTATCTCCAGCAGGAATTTCAAAAACACCTTCTTTAAATCGATCAGAATTGTCAGCAAATTCTGATTTACACGAGACTAGTTTTAGAAACATAAAGCAAGAAACAAGAAATAAGATTTGAATGTTATTTACTGATTTATCTTTTTTCTTTACTTTTTTTTCTTTAATCATCATATTCCAGTATAATTAGCAGGAGTGATGGCTTTTAATTCTTCTTTTATGCTCGACGAAACTTCTAATGTATCAATAAAATTGGCAATCGATTGTTGATTGATTTTCTCATTCGTTCTTGTCAATCCTTTTAAAGCTTCATAAGGATTTGGATAGGCTTCTCGTCTTAAAATTGTTTGAATCGCTTCAGCAACAACCGCCCAATTATTTTCTAAATCATCCTCAAATTTTTGTTTATTCAAAAGCAATTTGTTCAATCCTTTCAAAGTAGAAGTAAAACCGATAATAGTATGCCCAAAAGGAACACCAACATTTCGTAAAACAGTACTATCAGTTAAATCACGTTGCAAACGAGAAATTGGTAGTTTTGCAGCTAAATGCTCAAAAATAGCATTGGCAATCCCTAAATTTCCTTCAGAATTTTCAAAATCAATAGGATTTACTTTGTGTGGCATTGCAGACGAACCCACTTCACCTGCTTTAATTTTTTGTTTAAAATAATCCATGGAAACATAGGTCCAAAAATCACGATTTAAATCAATAATGATTGTATTGATTCTTTTTAAAGCATCAAATAATGAAGCTAAATGGTCATAATGCTCTATTTGAGTCGTTGGAAAAGAGTGGTGTAACCCTAGTTTTTTTTCAACAAAATTACTACCAAAAGCTTTCCAATCAATCATTGGATATGCTATTTTATGCGCGTTGTAATTTCCTGTTGCACCACCAAATTTTGAAGCATTCGGAATGTTTTTAAGCTGCTTAAACTGCTCTTGTAAACGTACCACAAATACATTGATTTCTTTACCCAATCTTGTTGGTGATGCTGGCTGACCATGGGTTCTTGCCAACATTGAAATGTCTTTCCACTCAAGTACAAGCTCTTGTAATTTTTCAAGAGCTTCTTTAAAATGTGGAACATAAACATCTTCTAATACTTCTTTTATTGATAAAGGAATTGCTGTATTGTTAATGTCTTGAGAAGTCAATCCAAAATGAATAAACTCTTTGTGTTTTTCCAATCCTAAATCATCAAATTTTTCTTTAATAAAATACTCAACTGCTTTTACATCATGGTTGGTAATTTTCTCAATATCCTTAATTTTTTGTGCATCATTGGTGGTAAAATCTTGATAAATTTTACGCAAATCATCAAAAAGAGTCGTATTAAAGTCAGCCAATTGTGGCAAAGGAATTTCGCAAAGTGCAATAAAATACTCAATTTCTACGCGAACACGATATTTAATCAATGCTTCTTCAGAAAAATAGTTGGCTAATGAGGAAATTTTATTGCGATAGCGACCATCAATTGGTGAGATGGCATTTAATGGAGTCAAATTCATTTTATTAAGTTATGATTTGCAAAAATAGGCATTTCAACAGATTTATAAATGAGATTTCTGATGTTTTTCAATCAAACTCAATACCTTTTTGCCTCTGGCTTTGGTTCCTTTACTTTCAAAGATAATTTTGGTTTTTATAAGATATTTTAATTCTTCATGAATCCATTTTTGTTCTTTTCCAAACAAAAACAAGGTATGCATTGTATAGGCTTTTACGGCTGTTTTTTGATTGGTCATCAGCCAATCAAAACCTGTTTCAATAAGTTGTTTTTTCGTTGTTTCTGATAAATGTTTCGTTATTAAATCATTTTTTTTATCAAAAAAAGTAATAGCCAACTGCTCACAAATTTTTGCACAAGGCCTGATAGCACTATCAAATGAAAGTCGTTTAAGGTTTGTTGTAAACTGTTCTAAATTTTCTATGACAATAAGTAATGAATGATGTGTGCAAATCCATTCTAAAATCCAAGCTGCTTTTATTGATAGTTCATTCGTAACATCAAAAGTAATTTTCAACAATTCTTGATGTAAATTTTTGTCATTCAATACAATAACTGCCACCTTTTGTCTGTTTTCTTTGCGAGCATTAGAAATATTTTGCAATTGTTCTATTAAAAAATGTCGGCTCATTTTATTGTGATTTGTATATTTACCTAAAATCTATGACATGTTAAATATAAAAAGATTGCCACCTCTTTGCACTTTTATGGTGTTTTTTTTTACTACTTATTTTATAAATGCCCAACAAATCAATCAATTTGATGCCAATAAACAACGAACAGGTGTTTGGGAAAAATATTACGATAATCAGAATATTCGCTACCAGGGACAATTTAAAAAAGGTAAAGAAATTGGCGTTTTTAAGTTTTATGATGAGAATGGCTCTCAGTTTCCTTCTATCATAAAAAATTTTCGAGAAACAACTGATTCTGTTGCAGTTGAGTTTTATTTAGCAAATGGAAAATTACAATCCAAAGGATTTTTTATTGAAAAAAATAGAGTAGGAAAGTGGCAATATTTTTTTCAAGACGGAAAAATAATGTCAGAAGAATTATATCATCGAGGAAAATTAGCAGGAAAATTGATCAATTTTTATCCAAATGGAAAACCTACTGAAATTACGCATTATAAAAATGGCTTGAAAGAAGGAATCTCTCAAAAATTTTCTAGCGATGGGATTCTGATAGAAGAAGTAACTTATGAAAATAATGTTTTGAATGGCTTAGCAAAATTCTTTGAATTGAATGGAAATTTACGAGAAAAAGGTATCTATAAAAATGGAAAGAAATTTGGAAAATGGGATTTTTATATTGATGGAGAAATTACGGACGAAAAAGAAATTGAAGATCAAAAACGCTTTATCAATAAACAGAAAGACTAATTTTTATAACGGAGTTAGTCAATCTAAAATACTTTCATCATTTTTTTTAAACACAAAATTGTACCTTTGCTTCTTTAAAAATCAAACATGAAACGAGTAGTTGTTGGACTTTCTGGTGGTGTAGATTCGAGTGTTACAGCCTATTTATTAAAGGAACAAGGCTATGAAGTCATAGGGCTTTTTATGAAAAATTGGCACGATGATTCTGTAACAATTTCTAACGAATGTCCATGGTTAGAAGACTCTAATGATGCCATGATTGTTGCAGAAAAACTTCAAATTCCTTTTCAAGTAGTAGATTTAAGTGAGCAATACAAAGAGCGTATTGTGGATTATATGTTTGATGAATATGAAAAAGGACGTACCCCAAATCCCGATGTACTTTGCAATCGTGAAATAAAGTTTGATGTTTTTATGAAAATCGCACTACAATTGGGTGCGGATTTTGTAGCAACTGGACATTATTGCAGAAAAGCGGAAGAATTAATTGACGGAAATACAATCTATAAATTGTTGGCTGGTAAAGACGGGAACAAAGATCAATCCTATTTTTTATGTCAATTGTCTCAAGAACAATTGGCAAAATCATTATTTCCCATTGGAGAACTTTTAAAACCAGAAGTAAGAGAAATCGCTAAAAATGCTGATTTAATTACAGCCGAAAAGAAAGATTCTCAAGGGCTATGTTTTATTGGAAAAGTTCGTTTGCCTGAATTTTTACAACAAAAATTGCAACCAAAAATTGGAGAAATTATTAATATTTCTGCTGATTTTCATCAATATGCAAGGGAAATTCCAACTTTTGAAAAAAAAGAAGCCGAACTTGCCTATTTTTCTAAAAAATTCTCCTACAAAAAAGAGGATGGAAAAGTAGTTGGTAAACACCAGGGAGCGCATTATTTCACAAAAGGCCAAAGAAAAGGATTGGCTGTTGGAGGTACTAAAGAGCCCCTTTTTGTGATTGAAACAGATGTAAATGAAAATATTATTTATACTGGAGAAGGAAAAAATCATCCTGGTTTATATAGAAATGTGTTGTTTGTTGCCAATGACGAAATTCACTGGATTCGAAAAGATTTTGCATTAAAGAATGGTGAAACAATGTCTGTAAAAGCCAGAATTCGGTATAGGCAAGCACTTGAAAACGCCATTCTATACAAATTAGAAACTGGTTTGTATGTTGAATTTGAAAATCCGCAATCAGCAATTCAAGAAGGACAATTTGTGGCTTGGTATCAAAATGAAGAATTGTTGGGATCTGGAGTTATTTTTTAATAATTCTATACTATAAATGTCTTACAAAATAACAAAAATATTAAACATACAATATCCAATCATCCAAGGTGGAATGGTTTGGGTTTCTGGATGGAAATTAGCTTCAGCAGTCTCAAATGCTGGTGGTTTGGGTTTGATTGGAGCAGGATCTATGTATCCTGAAGTGTTGAGAGAGCACATTCAAAAATGTAAAAATGCTACAGATAAACCTTTTGGGGTAAATGTGCCAATGTTGTATCCAGAAATTGAAAAAATTATGGATATTATTGTAGAAGAGAATGTAAAAATTGTATTTACCTCTGCCGGAAATCCAAAAATATGGACCTCTTTTTTAAAAGATAAAGGAATCACTGTTGTTCATGTAGTGAGTTCTGTAAAATTTGCATTGAAGGCTCAAGAGGCTGGGGTTGACGCCATTGTTTGTGAAGGCTTTGAAGCTGGAGGTCATAATGGTCGAGAAGAATCTACCACTTTTACGCTGATTCCAATGGTAAAACAAGCAGTTTCAATTCCTGTAATTGCAGCAGGTGGAATTGCTACGGGAAGAGGAATGTTGGCCGCAATGATTTTAGGTGCTGATGGTGTTCAAATTGGAAGTAGATTTGCGGCAACACATGAGTCTTCTGCGCATTCAAATTTCAAGCAAACCATTATTGATGTTAAAGATGGTGATACTTATTTGACATTGAAAGAATTAGCTCCTGTTCGTTTGGTGAAAAATTCTTTTTATCAGCAAATCCAAGATTTGTATCAACAAAACCCAACTGTTAAGCAATTGAAAGATTTGCTTGGAAGAGCTCGTGCAAAAAACGGAATTTTTGAAGGTGATTTAGAAAATGGAGAGCTAGAAATAGGGCAAATTGCAGGTTTAATCAATGAAATAAAACCAGCTAAAGATGTTTTAGAGGAAATAATTGCTGAATTTAACGAAGTTAAAACGCTCATTCATAGTCTTTAGCGTGTTTAATTAAAAGAAAATCAATAAATTACGATTTTATACATTAATTGAATGTATATTTGCTACCTAATAAACGTTGTTACTACTAAATTTAACAACACAATAATTTTTTATAATGAATAAAGGTACCGTAAAATTTTTCAATGATTCAAAAGGTTTTGGATTTATCACTGAAGAAGGATCAAACAAAGAACATTTTGTACATGCATCAGGTTTAATTGATGAAATTCGTGAAAACGATGAAGTTGAATTCGACTTACAAGATGGAAGAAAAGGATTAAACGCAGTAAACGTAAGAGTATTATAATATATATTTTATTACTAGTTAATTTTTTACCAAAAGCCTATCATACATTGATAGGCTTTTTTATTTTTACAAAAAATAAAAAAATGATAGATGGTAGAAAACTCGCAAATATTAAAATTGGTATGTTTGTAGAAATTATTTTGAAACAACACCAAATTTCAGGAGAAATCACTCAAGGCGTTGTCTTAAAAATATTGACAAAATCAGTCAACCATCCACATGGAATTAAAGTTCAATTACAATCAGGTTTGATTGGTAGAGTTAAAAATATAATTGAATAATTTATTTTACAGGAATTTTAATTTCATACACTTTTCTACTTTTATTATTTAATTTATTCTCACGCAACCAAGCATTGTGAATTTTTAGCTCTTTATAAGTAACTCCGAACTTTTTACCAAATGAAACTAAGTTTGTAACAGTAGTATCCACTTTTACAATGGTTATTTCAGGCAAAGTGTATAAATCCTCTTTTTCGAAAACAAATCCATATTTTTCAGGGTTTGTCATGATTTCTTTCAATGCTAGAATTCTAAAAACATAGCGTTCAGTTTCATTTGGTAATAAAACTTCGTAATAACTTTTTACCTTTTGAGCTTCTAATCTACTTGAAACGCCATAGTTTCCTGCATTGTAAGCAGCCGCAGCTAAAGTCCAAGACCCTAATTTTTCTTTTGATTTTTTTAAATATTCTGCAGCAACAGCAGTAGATTTTTCAATATTATAACGTTCGTCAACATTGCTATTAATTTCTAAACCATATTCTTTTCCAGTTTCTACCATAAAATGCCAGATACCTGCAGCTCCAGCACTAGATGTTTCATCGATAAAAGCACTTTCAGCAAGCGCTAGAAATTTAAAATCATCGGGCAAACCATGTTTTTTTAGCAAAGGTTCTAATACAGGAAAATATTTATTTGCTCGCTTAAATAACAATAAACCGTTAGATTGCCAATAAGTATTAACTAATAACTCTCTATCCATTCTTTCGAAAATATTTGGATTTTCTAAAGGAACTCTTTCGCCCGCAAAATTCAGGTCTTGAGGAAGTTTTAACGCTTTTATTTTATAGTTTTCATGTGTATTTGTTTTTGACTCAACATCAGATTTATGAATGCCATTTATAAAAAGTAGCGTAATAAAAACGATGGTTAGTAACGATAAAAAGCGAATTGAATTGTTCATTGGTTTTATTGAATTTACCCCTAAAATTAATTAAAAATTTGCTCTTTAAAAAGTTAAACTTTTATCGATAATTTCAGATATTTTTTTTGCTTTGTTTAATATCATGATGTGTGTTCCATTTTCAATTTCAATGGCATTTTTGATATTACATATTGGAAAAATCTTGTCATGAGCTCCATGGATATGAATCAAATTTTCAATTCCTTCATTTTGTTGCCATTTCAAAACATTTTTAATTGCCCATTTTAAATAGGTTTCATTTCTTTCAGAAAGGTATTTTTTATAAATTATAGCTCTTTTCTGGAGTGTTTTCCCAACAAAAAAGCGACTAAAGTCCTCAAAATGTGTGATAATTTTTGTGGGAAACAATTTGTATAAATTCCCAAAATTAGCAACTTTAAATCTTCTAGGAAGTTCATCAGTAGCTTTAACGCTTGAAATAATGATGACTTTTTTACAATATAAAAATTTACTCATTTCTTGTACTAAAATCCCACCAAAAGAAACACCAACTAAAACTGGATTTTCTTTTTTTACATCTTCACACATTCTCATAGCATAATTAGATATAGTTTCATCTAAATCCAATGGCTTTTTCCATTTTAAATAATGGATTTCATATTTCTCTTGTGATAAGGATATATTTTCAAAAATTTCAGGTCCGGCTGCTAAACCTGGCATTAAGAAAATAGGTATTCTGTTCATTTTTAAGTAAATATTGGGGGTTGTATTTATTTTATGACTTGTTAGATAAATTAGGTTATTTAATTACAAGTTCATTTATAAATTCAAATCGAACCAAACCATCAGTATCTATTTCGTTAAGTGAAATTGTGTGTAAAGTATTTATCAATGCTGGATTCCAAGGAGTTTTTACTTTGATGTAATTTTCAGTAAACCCATGAATATAACCCTCTTTATTTTCGTTTTCAAACAAAACAGTGGCAGTTTTCCCCAATTGAGATTCATAAAAAGCACGTCTTTTCTTAACCGATAATCCACGCAACATTTTACTGCGTTTTGCACGAACATTATTTGGAACCACACCTTCCATATCAAAGGCTTCTGTATTTGGTCTTTCAGAATAGGTGAAAACATGTAAATATGAAATATCTAAAGCGTTCAAATAATTGTAGGTTTCTAAAAAAAGCTCGTCAGTTTCTCCAGGAAATCCTACAATAACATCCACACCAATACACGCATTTGGCATGGTTTCTTTGATTCTCTCCACTCTATTTGTATATGTTTTTTGCAAATAGCGACGTTTCATTTTCTTTAGTAACTCATCGCTTCCAGATTGCAAAGGAATGTGAAAATGAGGTACAAATGAACTCGATTTTGAGACAAAATCAATTGTTGCGTCTGTCAATAAATTGGGTTCTATGGATGAAATTCGCAAACGATGAATTCCATCAATTTTATCCAATTCTTTGACAAGTTCAAAAAAAGTGTGCTCGTGTTTTTTATTTCCAAATTCTCCTTTTCCATAATCGCCAATATTTACGCCTGTAAGTACAATTTCTTTGATGCCTTTTGAAGCAATTTCTTTGGCATTTTTAAGGACGTTGTCCAAAGTATCACTTCTCGAAATTCCACGTGCCAGAGGAATTGTACAATAGGTACACTTATAATCACATCCATCTTGTATTTTTAAGAAAGCACGCGTTCTATCGCCAATTGAATACGAACCTACGTAAAAATCAGCTTCAGAAATTTCACAAGAATGTACTTCTCCAACTTCATTTTTAGATAAATCATTGATATAACTAGTTACATTGAACTTTTCAGTAGCCCCCAAAACCAAATCAACTCCATCTACAGCAGCCAATTCTTCAGGTTTTAATTGCGCATAACAACCTACAGCAATTAAAAAAGCATTGCTATTTTGTTTAAGCGCATTTTTTACAATAGATTTAAAACGCTTATCAGCATTATCAGTAACTGAACAAGTATTGATAACATACACATCCGCTTTTGATTCAAAATCTACTCTTTGAAAGCCTTCATTTTTAAAATTTCTAGCAATAGTAGATGTTTCAGAAAAATTTAATTTGCAACCTAATGTGTAAAATGCGACTTTTTTATCTGCAATCATTCATGTAAATTTACGACTTGTAAAAATACAATATAATTCAATATATAGGAACCAATTAAAATATGAAAATTATCACAAATCTAAAACCACCATATTATGCTGTAATTTTCACTACAATTATTTCTGAAAATTTACATGGATATAAGGAAACTTCAGAAAAAATGGAGGCTTTAGCAAAACTTCAGAAAGGATATTTAGGTATAGATTCAGCTAGAAATGAAATTGGAATTACAGTTTCATATTGGGAAACTTTAGAGGATATTGTTGCTTGGAAAAATAATGTAGACCATACAGAAGCTAGAAACTTAGGCAGAGAAAAATGGTATAAAACCTACCAATTGAGAATTTGTAAAGTGGAGCGTGAGTATGGTTTTGAGCGTTGATTAATAAAACTTTTTCTTTTAGTTCTTCTTTGATACTATTCATTCAAATTAATTTTCTTTTTGTGTGGTCAAAACTACTAATGCAAATAATCTTTTTAGGAAAATACCAAGCATAACCAAAAGGAACTGCATCAATATCAAATCGAACACTTTTTGAGAATCGTTTAAAATCATCTTCAGGAACTGTTACTTTGTATCCAAGAGCAGGAATCAGTTTTTTCGTATCAATATTCTAGCCACTAATTTTAATAGTTGTTCTTAAAACGCCGTCAGCAGCAATGATAAATTTTGTTGAAATTTCTCCCTATGAAGTTTATACAACAAAACTATTTTATTGAAAATCGATGCTTTACAAATTTGTGATTTTCCAATAAAGTAACTCCAAATTCTTTTGCTTTTCAATATTCAATTTATCAAAACTATTCCGCATAATCATGTTGATAATGGTTTGATTTTTATCAAATTGAAAACTTTTAAAAGGATTATCATTGAAATAAGTTTCAACTATAAAAGCAAACTTCCAATAATTGCGATATTAAAATATTTCATACCGATTGTTTGTTCGAAGGCGGAGATACTTATTCTTCCCATTTTATACTAGTAAGTATCGGAAAGTGATCAGAATATTTTTGTGTAAAAGATG
Organism: Polaribacter sp.; assembly: GCA_030758355.1. Classification (GTDB taxonomy): domain Bacteria; phylum Bacteroidota; class Bacteroidia; order Flavobacteriales; family Flavobacteriaceae; genus Polaribacter. The sequence goes on along the minus strand of JANREL010000106.1, from coordinate 11,945 downwards.
AAAATTGATGAATTTCGGCAGTATTATCAGTCAAAATAAAATCAATTCTCAAAGGGAACCAATAGTTAAAAGTTTTTCCAAATCCTTTGCCTGCCTCAATAAAAGCATCTTTTTTATTTTTAGAAATTTGATTATAGACCCATGAAAAACTCGTATTATTAAAATCACCAGCAATTATTTTTTTGCCCTTCCATTTGTTTTCATGTTCTAAAAAAACAGTTGTTTGATTAACCTGTTTTTTAAAACCATCCTCTAAAATTGATACTAATTTTTCCGAGTTCTCCTGACCAAAATTTTCTTTATCCGTTTTTAATTTTAAAGATTGTAAATGTAGGTTGTAAACTCTAATCGTATCTTTTTCTCTTATAATATCAGCAAAAATGATATTATTTGAAGTGTGTTTTAAATCCAAAGAACCAGTATTAATAATTGGGTATTTTGAGTAAATAGCCATACCATTTTTGTTTGATGCAGTTTTTGTATTTACGTATTTGTATTTAAATTTAAAGTCTTGATTTACAAGAGAATAGTAATCTTGAAATAATAAAATATCGGGTGATTTTTCTTGAATTAAATCATTAATTTTTTTTGGGATTTCAGGATCATTAATCCATTCATATTGATTAAATAAACGCACATTATAGCTCATTACAGAAAGGTTATTGTTTGAAACTGTTTTCTTTTCAAACAATTTATAAATAGGTGTTAATGTTAGCCAACCCAAAATTAAAATTGATGCTGATAATAAGAATTGTCTTTTAAAAAACAACAACCAATATCCAGCAAAAAGAATGTTTACAAAAATTAAAAATGGTACCAATAAACTTAAAATTGCTAAAATTGGAAGTTTTTCAGGAGAGATAAGTGGTAATAAATAAGAGGCAAAAAGTAACATTGCTACAACAATATTTATGAAATAAATAATTTTGTTGATGATGGATAGCTTTTTCAATTTTAGTTAATTTTTTCCTTGTCTGAACAGAAATTCTTTTTCTGATTTGGTAAGTGTGTCATAACCTGATTTGCTAATTTTATCTAAAATTTCGTCAATTTGTTGTTGAGTGAAATCGCTTTTTGTTGTTTCTTTTTTTGTGTTTGATGATTTATAAACCGTTTTTAAAGGTTTCTTTTTTGTTGAAAAAATAGAATTTATATTTTTGAATAAACTAATCTGTTTGTTGCTGGCTTTGCTAACAAATAAAAAACCAAACACACTTCCTCCCAAATGTGCAAAATGTCCTCCAGCATTTCCGCCAGCCAACCCTAAAACGTCCAATCCAACCCAAATTGCAGCCAAATACCATAATTTGATAAAGCCAATAAATCGAATTTTTAATTCATAATTGGGCATATAGGTTGCAATTCCAATAAATATCGCAGAAATTCCTGCAGAAGCTCCAATTATAACCGATGTTTTGCCTTCAAATAATGGAAAATAATTCTGGCTAAAAAGATAAAAGAATCCACCAAAAAAAGTACCTGACAAATAAAAAGTAAGTAATTGCTTTTGGGTAAAATAATCAATGAATAAGTTTCCGATAAAATACAAAGTAATTAAATTGAATAAAATATGTAAAAAATCAGCATGTAAAAAACCGTAAGTAATAATTGTCCAGGGTTTTGAGAAAAAAGTATCAATTGAAGCATCAAGAGAAAACCATTGAATCATCCAATTGGTATCATTTTTATACAAGCTTAAAAAAACACTCATAAAAAGAGTTAAAACAAATAAAAAAATATTGATATAAATCAATTTTTCTACAATTGTTCCTCTTTCAAATCGTTGTTTTATATTGTTCATAGTACTCATCAGTGTATTTTAAATTGATTTTTTTTCCAATACAACGCAATGATAAAACCAATCAAAGCGCCACCAATATGCGCAAAATGTGCAATATTTCCAACTGAATATTTTGTTACTCCAAAAAATAAATCACCTAATATCATAATGGGAATAAAATATTTGGCTGCAATTGGCACAGGAAAGAAAATCAATGCCAATTTTGCATCTTTAAAATACATTCCAAAAGCTACTAAAACCCCATAAACTGCTCCTGAAGCGCCTACAGCTGGTGTATTATACAAAGCAAAAATTTCATTAAATTGTTGTTGTGTTATGGCTTCTAAAACTCTAAAGTCATTGGTGCTTCCTTGTTTTAAAATCGCAATCACCTCACTTTCATTCAAACCTGCTTGAATAAATAATTCAAATATTGAATTGAACTGATAATAATTTACCATAGTATATATCAATCCAGCCCCAATTCCAGATGAAAAATAAAAGAAGATAAACTTATTTTTTCCCCACATTTGTTCTAAAGGTGTCCCAAAAGCCCACAAACCATACATATTGAAAAGGATGTGCGCAAAACCTCCATGCATAAACAAATGAGTGGCATATTGCCAAAAACCAAAATGTTCATTTTTAGGAAAATGCAGTGCTAAAATATTTGTGTAATCTGTTTGCATTAATTGTGGTGCAACAAATACAATGATATTTATAACAATCAAATGTTTGATTGCGTCTGTAATATTGTTCATTTGCTTAACTGTTAAATAGATTGTCTATTTCTTGTAGAGTCAGTGTTTTAAAAGTTGACTTTCCTGTTGGAGAAATAGATGGTTCTTTGCACGAAAATAAGTCATTTACCAAATTTTCTTGTTCTTTTTCTGATAAAAATGTACCTGTTTTTATCGACAATGTTTTTGCAAACGATTTTGCCATCACATCAAAATGACTGTAACTTGTATCAGGAACTTCCAAATTGATATCACTCAATAAATCTTCTAAAATAATCGAAATTTTACTTTCAGTTACAGAAGTTGGAATGCCTTTAATAGTAACACTATCTTTCGTAAATTCATCAAAAGAAAATCCTGCATTTTCTAATTCTTGTTTGATGGTATATATCATTTCAATTTCATTGGTTGAAAATGAAATTTTAACAGGAAACAATAATTGTTGGCTATTCGCTTCTTTAACAGTAATACTTTCTAAAAAAGATTCATATAAAATACGTTGATGAGCCAACGATTGATGAATTAAAACCACTCCAGATTTTATCAAACTGATGATGTATTTTCGCTGAATTTGAAATGTTTTTTGAGTTTTATCTTGCTGATTTTCAAATAAATTTTCTTGCTGGATTTCTTGTAATTGCTCAACAGAGGTATATAAAGATTCCCAACTTTGTGTGTGTTTTTCTTTATTAAAAGAAAAGTGAATTTCTTTTTGTGTTATTTCTTTAAAAGGATTAAAATTTGGATCTACAATGATTTTTGGCGTTGATGCCTGACCCGAATTTTTTTCAAGTTGATACGGAATATCCAAATTAGCATCTCTGTTAAAATCAAGAATTGGTGCCACATTGTATTGTCCCAAACTATGTTTGATAGTGGCTCTTAGCATGGCATATAATGCATTTGCATTGTCAAATTCAATTTCCGTTTTTGTAGGATGAATGTTGATATCAATCGTACTTGCAGGCACTTGTAGATATAAAAAATAGGAGGGATGTGAGCCATTTTCTAACAAACCCTCAAAAGCACTTACAACTGCATGATTTAAATACCCATTTTTTATAAATCGATCATTTACAAAAAAGAATTGTTCCCCTCTTTTTTTCTTAGAAAAAGAAGGTTTTGTAACGAAACCTGTGATAGTAACAATATCCGTTTGTTCTTCAATTGGTACTAATTTTTCGTTCATTTTTGAACCAAAAACAGCCACAATTCGTTTTCTTAAATTGCTACTTTTTAAATTATACACCTCAATATCATTGTGATGCAATAAAAATGAAATTCCAGGGTGTGCTAAAACTATTCGTTGAAATTCATCAATAATATGACGCGTTTCAATGGTATCAGATTTTAAAAATTTTCTACGAGCTGGAATGTTATAAAACAAGTTTTTTACTGCAATACTTGTACCTCTTGTAGTATTTACAAAATCTTGAGAAATTATTTTGCTACCTTCGATTTTAATTGCAGTTCCTAACTCTTGTTGCTCTTGTTTGGTTTTTAATTCAACGTGCGCAATAGCAGCAATAGAGGCAAGAGCTTCGCCTCGAAAACCTTTGGTATGCAAGCTAAATAAATCCTCAGCTTTTCTAATTTTGGAAGTTGCATGACGTTCAAAACACATTCTTGCATCAGTAACACTCATCCCTTTTCCGTTATCAATTACTTGAATTAGAATTTTACCAGCTTCTTTGATGAGCAATTTGATGTCAGTTGCACCAGCATCAATGGCATTTTCAAGCAATTCTTTTACCACAGATGCAGGACGTTGAACGACCTCTCCAGCAGCAATTTGATTGGCTACATGATCTGGTAACAGTTGAATGATATCTGACATTATTTTCTAAAAAATATAGACAAATCAAAATCGATGATGAATAAAAAAACCAACACAAGTAGCAAAATAATGTAGATTATAGTTCTGTTGACTTCTTTATCTGAATCTCTTAGCTCAGCAATTGCATCTGTTAATTTTGATTTTAGTTTTCTGTTTTTACCTGTTGTTTTTCGGTATTTATCTAATTTGTGTTCTATCTTATACGGATTTCCTTCTCCTTTGTAGAAGCGAGGTTTGTATTCAAATTTTTTATTTGTTCTTTTTAAAAATCCCATGATTTAAGAGTCTTTATTAGGAAGAAAATTAGCATTCTTTCCAATTTTAAAAGTATCCAAATTTAATTAAATAATAGGAATACATCAAGAAATGATGTAAAAAGTATTCTTAAAAAATAGATTAGGATAGTTATTTAAAAACCAATACTTTCGGTTGGTTTTCCAATGTTTTTTAAAACTGACATTTTAATGGCAGCAATGGCGCATTCAATGCCTTTATTACCCAATTTCCCTCCTGAACGATCTAGTGATTGTTGCTTTGTGTTGTCTGTTAAAACACAGAAAATCACAGGAATGTCATACTTTATATTCAAATCTACTATGCCTTGTGTAACGCCTTCACAGACAAAATCAAAATGTTTTGTTTCGCCTTGAATTACGTTTCCAATGGCAATAATGGCGTCTACTTTTTGGGTTTGAATCATTTTTTTACATCCAAAAACCAATTCAAAACTTCCTGGAACATCCCAAGAAATTATGTTTTTTTCTTGAGCTCCACAATCGAGTAAGGTTTCAATGGCACCTTTTTTTAAATTCTGGGTGATTTCTGGATTCCATTCAGAAACAACAATCCCAAATCGAAATGAATTCGCATTTGGGATAGTAGTTTTGTCGTAATATGATAAATTGGTTGTTGCCATTGTTTTGATTAGAGTTCAAAATTTAAAATTAAGAACTTAAAATTAAAGATTACTCGGCGTATTGTGCAGCGTTGATATATTTTTCAATATCTCTCCCTTGATCAGATTTTGAATAATTTTCTTTAATTTGTGTAAAGAAAGATTCTGCTTTTTTAAACTCTTTTAAATTCATAGCAGTCTCTCCAGCTTTGAATAAATATAAAGGAGTCGTAAATTCGTTATCTTTTTTGTTAGCCGCTCTTTCATAATATTCCAAAGCATCTTTTGGTTGATTGATATCAGAAAAAGCATCTCCAATTGCACCTAAAGAAATTGGACCTAACATTTCATCATCAGATTCAAATTTACTTAAAAATTCAATCGCTTTGTCATATTGTTTCAATTGTAAATAAGAAACTCCTGCATAATAATTTGCCAAATTTCCGGCATTTGTACCACTGTAAGATTCAGCAATATCAACAAATCCATATTTACCATCTGCACCTTCTAAACCTAAATTTAATAAAGAATCAACTCCTGATCCAGCAACAGCAGCATCATCGAAATATTTTCTTGGAAATGCCAATTCATCTGCAGCTTCTAATTCTTTTGGTTCATCAATAAACTTATTATATCCTAGATAACCCAAGAAAACAACTACTAAACTAATCAAAGTAATTAGTAAAGGTTTGCTGTTTTTTTCAATCCATTGTTCAGATTTTGAAGCAGTTTCATCCAAAGTGTTCAAAACACCAGCAGTTTCATAAGCTGATTCATCTGATTGATTTTCTTCTTTTTTGTTTCCTGGTTTGTATCCTCTCTTCTTGTACGTTGCCATCTTTCTTTAAAAATTTGTGGCAACAAAAATAGTTTTTTTAATTGGATTTTAAAAGCGCTTATTTTGCAAAATTTTCAATAATTTGCGGTTCCATTTAGAAGCAAAAATAAAGGAATGTATCTTCGAAAAATATCCATCGTTAATTTTAAAAATATTGAGTCTCAAACTTTTGATTTTCAACCAAAAATAAATTGTTTTGTTGGTAATAATGGCGTTGGAAAAACCAATGTGTTGGATGCAATTTATTATTTATCGTTTGCAAAAAGTTATTTCAATACAGTTGCTGTGCAAAATATCAATCACAATGCTTCCTTTTTTATGATTGAAGGTGATTATTTGATTGATAATAGACCTGAAAAAATTGTTTGCAGTCTTAAAAAAGGACAAAAAAAAGTATTGAAACGAAATGATAAAACGTACGAAAAGTTTTCAGAACATGTAGGGCAATTTCCTTTGGTTATTATTTCCCCTGCTGACAGAGATTTGGTAACAGAAGGCAGTGACACTCGAAGAAAATTTATGGATGGCGTTATTTCTCAGCAAAACAAACAGTATTTGAATGATTTAATTTCGTACAATAAAGTATTGACTCAACGCAATGCATTGTTGAAATATTTTGCAGCAAATCGTACTTTTGATGCGGTAAATTTAAATGTTTATGATGAACAGTTATCAGAATATGGAGCTAGAATTTACGAAGTTCGCAAACAGTTTTTAGAAGCTTTTATCCCTATTTTTAATCAAAAATATCAGATAATTTCAGGGGAATCAGAACGAGTTAATTTGTTATACAAAAGTCAGTTACATGATTTTAATATCAAAGAATTACTGAAAAAATCCTTAGAAAAAGATAAAATATTACAATTCACCACTGCAGGAATTCATAAAGATGATTTGAGTTTTGATATTGGTGAATATCCTATTAAAAAATTTGGTTCTCAGGGGCAACAAAAATCATATTTGATTGCACTGAAATTGGCACAATTTGAGTTTGTAAAGCAAAAATCAAGAATAACTCCCATAGTTTTATTAGATGATATTTTTGATAAATTGGATGAAAACAGAGTTTCACAAATTGTAGAATTGGTAAATAATGATGAATTTGGGCAAATTTTCATCACAGACACACATCCTGAAAGAACAGAAAACATTGTAAAAACCAGTAACAAACCGTATCAAATTTTTAAGTTGTAATGGCAAAAAGAGAAAATGATTCATTTTTAGTAAAAGACTTGATGCAAATTTTTATCAAAGAAAATAACCTGTCTAAAGGAATGCAGAAAATTCAAATTGAGGAAACTTGGGCAAAATTGATGGGTCAAGGAGTTACAGGGTATACAACTTCTGTAAAATTACAAAATAAAACATTGGTTGTTCAATTATCATCTTCTGTTTTAAGAGAAGAATTGACGTATGGTAAAGAAAAAATAATTAAAATGATAAATGAAGAAATGGGCGAAAATATCATTTCAAAAATCATATTGGCATAAAAAAAACTCGCCAAATACGTCAGCGAGTTTTCTTAAATATGACACTAAGAATTTTTAAGAATTCTTAAAATTGCTCTCTTCCTGAAAAGTGAAAATTACCTTCAATCTGTGCATTTTCGTCAGAATCTGATCCATGGATTGCATTTTCACCCATAGATATAGCATATAATTTTCTGATTGTTCCTTCAGCAGCATTTGCAGGATTTGTAGCACCAATTAAAGTTCTAAAATTTTCTACAGCATTTTCTTTTTCTAAAATTGCAGCAACAATTGGACCTCTTGTCATAAATTCAACCAATTCTCCAAAAAATGGGCGCTCTTTATGAACTTCATAAAAAGTTTCTGCATCATTTTTGGTCATTTGTGTTTTTTTCAATGCAACAATACGAAACCCTGCTGCATTAATTTGTGCTAAAATTGCTCCAGTATGCCCGTTTTCAACTGCATCTGGTTTGATCATGGTAAATGTTCTATTTGTAGCCATTCTAATTTTTAATTTTTTTGCAAAGGTAAGTTTTTATATCACAATGACAAGTTATTGATATACTTGAATTAATTCTTGTTGCAAAGTATTTTGTTTTCCTCGCATTTGCATTTTGACCGATTTGTTTTTAAAATCGAAATGTAGTAATCCAAAACTGATTTCGTTGACAACATTTTTTACACGATATTTATTTGGTTCGCTAGAATAACTACTATAAGAGTGGGTTAATCCACTTGAAGTAAAATCTATAATAGGATATTTTAACCCATTAAAAGTTGTGCTTGAAAACTCTGAAATATGTCTATCTCCAGATAAAAATATTACGGTTGTAGCAGATGATTTTTCAATTAAATTTTTCATTTTTTCAACTTCATGTGGAAAATTTCCCCAAGTTTCAAAACCATGTTCTGAGGATAGAAATTGAATACTACTTACAATTATTGTAAAATCTGTGTTTGATTTTTTCAGTTCGTCTTCAAGCCAATCCCATTGTTTTTGTCCTAAAATAGTTCCTTCTCCAAAGGTATTAGGTTGGAATCTTTTATTTTTAGTCCTCGTTAATGAGGTTCTGAAGTAGCGTGTGTCTAAAACAATTACTTTGATACTTCCTTTTTTTGTTGAAAATGTTTGTGAGTGATAGATTCCTTCTCGATTTCTTCTAGGGTCATTTTTTGGTGCTTCAAAAAAATCTAAAAACAATTTTTGAGATTCTTTTTTCATCAAATATTCATTTCCTGCGTCGTTGAAACCATAATCATGGTCATCCCATGTTGCCATAACAGGGATATTTTTTGTGGTTTGGATATATCCATTTTGGTTTCTTAATTCTTCATAATTTCGCTTCATTTTTTCCATATCTTCTGTATCTGCATAGATATTGTCACCACCCCAAATCCATAAATTTGGCTTATTTTTTGCAATTTCTTGCCACAAAACATTGGTTTTTGATTGTTTATTGCAAGATCCAAAAGCAATTACAAAATCTGATTTTTGGCTTTTTAAATTCTTTTTTTCCTGAATTTTAGCACAAGAGACAAAGTAACTTATTGTAAATAATTGGAGAATAACAAAGATTTTTTTCATAATTTAGTTTTTGAACCAATACAAAAGTAATAACAAATTATTTTACCCAAATGTGATTAAATTGTATATTCGCAAACTATGATTTTAAAAGGAATAAACGAACTAAAAAAGTTTTTAGAAATTTCTAGAAATATTGTGATTATTGGTCACAAAAACCCTGATGGAGATGCTGTCGGATCTACATTAGGGCTCAAACATTATTTGGAAAAAAAAAGGCACAATTGTACAGTTTTGGTCCCTAACGATTATCCTGATTTTTTACATTGGTTGCCTGGCTCTGAAACTACTTTTCGATTTGATTGGCAAAATAAGCAAGCACAAAATGCTATTTCACATTCGGACATTATTTTTCTGTTAGATTTCAATGCATTGCACAGAGTTGGTGATGATATGCAACAAACATTACAAAAATATCCAAATGATTTTGTGTTGATTGATCATCATCAGCAACCAGATGATTTTACTTATATGTATTCAGATATTGAAATTTGTTCTACAGCGCAAATGGTATATCAATTCATAGAAATGAATTCAGATTTAGAGTTGATTGATGCAACAATTGCAACCTGTTTGTATACAGGAATTATGACAGATACAGGATCTTTTCGGTTTAGATCTACCACAAGTAAAACACACAGAATTATCGCAGATTTGATTGATAAAGGTGCTGAAAATGATCGTATCCATTCAAATGTTTACGATTCCAATTCTAAAAATAGACTGCTTTTATTGGGGCAAGCTTTACAAAATCTAAAAGTTTTGGATCAGTATAAAACTGCATTTATTTCATTAACTGATGAAGAAAAAAATAGATTTGAGTTTCAAAAAGGAGATTCTGAAGGTGTTGTAAATTATGCGTTATCGATTATGGGAATTGTCTTTGCAGCCATTTTTATCGAAGACAAAGAACAAAATATCATTAAAATATCTTTTCGATCTAAAGGTAGTTTTTCAGTAAATCACTTTGCCAGAAATCATTTTGATGGTGGAGGACATGACAATGCTGCAGGAGGAAAATCTATTACTTCATTAGACGAAACAATTCAAAAATTTGTTTCCCTGTTACCAAATTATGAAGAAGCTTTACAAAATTCTTATGTTCAATAAATTCTTTTTCATTTTAAGTTTTTTATTTCTCTTTTCTTGTTCTAAAATAGAACCAAGAAGACCTATAAACCCAAAACCATCTACTACTTTTTATAAAGAAGTTATTGAAGATTCAAAAAAAATAAATAGATCAGAAGATAAATTTATTGCAGAGTTGATAAAAAACGATACAATTCTTGATTACAAGCAATCTTCAGAAGGTTTTTGGTATGCTTATATTCATAAAAATGAAGAAAATTTACCAACTCCAAAAATTGGAGATGAAGTTGTAATTGAGTATGAAATTTTAGATTTGAATGACTCCATTATATATAGTAAGGAAGAATTAGGAAAAAAAACATACAAAATCGATAAAGAAGATTTTATTTCTGGCTTACAAAAAGGAATAAAGTTGATGAAGACAGGAGAAACCATTACATTTGTGCTTCCATTCTACAACGCATTTGGAGTTTTAGGTGATGGAAAAAAAATAGGTGTAAACCAATCAGTTAAAAGTACAGTAACATTAATTAAATTAATTAACTAAAAATGAGAATTTTAAAAAATTTCGTAGTGATTTTGACAATTTCAAGTTTAATTTCTTGTAACAGTCAAGTTAAAGAAGTAAAAGAGTTGAAAACTGAAATTGATTCAGCAAGTTATGCTTTAGGATTAGATATGGCTATTAAAGTGAAAGCCAATTTCGAAGAAGCAAATAAAGAATTATTTCTACAGGGGTATAGAAATGGGATTGATTCAACAAATTTATTGATAAAGCCAGAGGATTTAAATGCTTTTTTAGGCAAATTCTTCCAAAAATTACAACAAGAAAAAGCTCAAAAAGATGCTGAGAAAAAATTTGGTGTTGTTAAAAAAGCAGGAGAAGATTTTTTAGCTGAAAACAAAGTTAAAAAAGGAGTTATTACTACAGATAGTGGTTTGCAATATGAAGTAATCACAGAAGGTTCCGGTGATAAGGCTTTGCCAACATCAAAAATTAAAATTCATTATCACGGAACTACAATTGATGGTCAAGTTTTTGATAGTTCAGTTGATAGAAAAGAGCCTATAGATGCAACTCCTACTCAATTTATTGCAGGATTTAGCGAAGGTTTATTATTGATGAACAAAGGGGCAAAATATCGTTTGTATATTCCTCAAGAATTGGCTTATGGAGCACAACAAAGAGGCGATTTAATCAAACCTTTCTCAGCATTAGTTTTCGATATTGAGATGTTGGAAATCACTAATGAGTGATGAAATATTTAAAACTATTACTTTTAATCCTTTTCATATTTAGTTGTAATTCAGCTAAATATGAAGGATTAAAAGATGGTTTATATGCAGAAATCCAAACGAATAAAGGCGATATTTTATTGGAATTGTACTATGAAGATGTTCCAATGACAGTGGCTAGTTTTGTTTCTTTGGCAGAGGGAAATAACAACAAAGTTCCTGATTCAATCAAAGGAAAAAAATATTATGATGGAATTCGTTTTCACAGAGTTGTAAATAATTTCATCATTCAGGCAGGTGATCCAACAGAAACTGGAAAAGGGTTTCCTGGATATCGTTTTGGAGATGAATTTCCAGTTGATGAAACCAATGAATATATTTATTCTCATAACGATTATGGGATGTTGTCCATGGGAAATTCAGGACCTGATACCAATGGAAGCCAATTTTTTATCACCAATACTCCCTCACAACAT
>JANREL010000105.1 GCA_030758355.1 Polaribacter sp. | reverse complement strand
TTGCTGGTCTTGCGTCTCTTGCTTCCACTAATTTCTGATCATTTCTAATCAATAATGAGTTTTCATCTCTCAATTTACGTGCAGAAATAATTTGACCTGGTTTTAAGTTTTCAGAATCTCCAGCATCTTCCACCACTTTCATACCATAGATTGCATCATTTTCTTCGATAAAGTCATTTTTATGAACTAACTGATTCTCAAGGAATAATGTATCACCTGAATCAATAATTCTAACTTTACGCATCATTTGACGAACTACAACTTCAAAATGTTTGTCGTTGATTTTTACCCCTTGCAAACGATATACTTCTTGAATTTCATTTACAATAAATTCTTGCACTGCAGATGGACCTTTGATATTTAAAATATCTGTTGGAGTAATTGCTCCATCACATAAAGGCATACCAGCTTTGATAAAGTCGTTCTCTTGAACTAAAATTTGGTTTGAAAGTTTCACTAGATATTTCATTACTTCGCCAGTTTTAGACTCGATAATAATTTCTCTATTTCCTCTTTTTATTTTTCCAAAAGAAACAACTCCGTCTATCTCAGCAACTACTGATGGGTTTGAAGGATTTCTTGCTTCAAACAACTCAGTTACACGTGGTAAACCTCCCGTAATATCTCCAGCTTTTCCAGATTTTCTTGGGATTTTTACCAATGTTTTTCCGCTTTGAACTTTGTCTCCATTATCTACCATAAGGTGAGCACCCACCGGTAAACTGTATGAACGCAATGCATTGCCATCTTTATCTTCGATAATCAAAGAAGCTATCAAACGTTTGTTTTTAGATTCAGTAATTACTTTTTCTTGGAAACCTGTTTGTTCGTCAATTTCTACAGCATAGTTGATACCTTGCTCTAAATTATCAAACTTCACTTTACCTGCAAATTCTGATACAATAACACCGTTAAATGGATCCCATTGTACAATTACTTCACCTTTTTTGATGGTTTTTCTGTCTTTATTAAAAATCACAGAACCATAAGGAATGATATTTGTACTTAATGTAATTCCGGTTTTGTTATCAATAATTTTGATTTCAGCAGTTCTTGAAATAACGATATCCACTTTGTTTCCATCATTATCTTTACCTTCTACCGTTCTTAAATCTTCGATGGACACATTTCCGCTAAATCTTGCAGTCAATTTGTTTTCTTCTGAAATATTTCCAGCAACACCACCAACGTGGAATGTACGCAATGTTAACTGTGTTCCAGGTTCTCCAATAGATTGAGCAGCAATTACACCAACAGCTTCACCAATTTGAACTTTGTTCAATGTTGATAAACTTTGTCCATAACATTTTGCACAAATTCCTTGAGCAGATTCACAAGTCAATGCAGAACGCACTTCAACAACATCAATTCCAGAGGCTTCAATTTCTTCAGCTAATTTAGATGATATTGGTTGACTTGCTTTGATAATTAATTTATCAGTTAATGGATGATACACATCTTGTAAAATAACTCTACCGTCAATTCTGTCAGATAAAGATTCTACAATTTCATCATTTTTCTTTAAAGCAGTAACTTCTAGTCCTCTTAACGTTCCACAATCTTCTTCATTAATGATTACATCTTGAGAAACATCTACCAATCTTCTTGTTAAATATCCAGCATCTGCCGTTTTTAAAGCGGTATCCGCTAAACCTTTACGAGCACCATGAGTAGAAATAAAGTATTCTAAGATAGATAATCCTTCTTTAAAGTTAGAAAGAATTGGATTTTCAATAATCTCTCCTCCACTTGCAGTAGATTTTTTAGGTTTTGCCATCAATCCACGCATACCTGTTAACTGACGAATTTGTTCTTTAGAACCCCTCGCACCAGAATCAAGCATCATATATACTGAGTTAAACCCTTGCTTATCTTCACGTAAGTTTTTCATAGATAATTCAGTCAATCTGTTGTTAGTAGATCCCCAAACATCAATTACCTGATTATAACGCTCTTTTTGCGTTAACATACCCATGTTATAGTTTGTAACGATGACATCCACTTCTTCATTCGCCTCAGCAATCATCGTATATTTTTCCTCAGGAATAATAATATCCCCTAAAGAGAAGGATAATCCACCTTGGAAGGCAAATTTGAATCCCATATTTTTAATTTCATCTAAGAATTTTCCTGTAGTTGGGATGTCAGTAACTTTTAAAATATTACCGATAATTCCACGTAGGTTTTTCTTAGTAAGAACTTCATTTACATAACCGGCTTCAGCAGGAACAACTTCATTAAACAATACCCTACCAACAGTAGTTTTGATAATTTTAGTTACTTGATTTCCTTTTTCGTCAATATCTTTCGTTCTTACCTTGATACCGGCATTCAAATCTACTTTTTCTTCATTGAAAGCAATGGTAACCTCTTCTGGAGAATAGAATGTTAAGCCTTCACCTTTCACTTTCACTTCTGGAGTAGAAAATCTTTCTTTGGTCATATAATACAAACCAAGAACCATGTCTTGAGAAGGAACTGTTACAGGAGCGCCATTCGCAGGGTTTAAGATATTGTGAGAAGCCAACATTAAAATTTGAGCTTCTAAAATAGCCTCTGGTCCTAAAGGTAAATGCACGGCCATTTGGTCACCATCAAAATCGGCGTTAAAAGCTGTACACACTAATGGGTGTAATTGAATTGCTTTTCCTTCGATTAATTTTGGCTGAAATGCTTGAATACCAAGTCTGTGTAATGTAGGAGCTCTGTTTAATAAAACTGGGTGACCTTTGATTACATTTTCTAAAATATCCCAAACAACGGGTTCTTTTCTATCAATAATTTTCTTTGCAGATTTTACAGTTTTTACAATACCTCTTTCAATCAACTTTCTGATTACAAATGGTTTGAACAATTCTGCCGCCATGTCTTTTGGCAATCCACATTCGTGCATTTTCAATTCTGGTCCAACAACAATTACAGAACGAGCTGAATAATCAACACGTTTTCCAAGTAAGTTTTGACGGAAACGTCCTTGTTTTCCTTTTAAGGAATCAGATAATGATTTTAAAGGTCTGTTAGATTCTGTTTTTACAGCAGATGATTTACGTGTGTTGTCAAATAATGAATCAACAGATTCTTGTAACATACGTTTTTCATTACGTAAAATTACCTCTGGAGCTTTAATTTCAACTAGTCTTTTCAAACGATTGTTACGGATGATTACTCTTCTGTATAAATCATTCAAATCGGAAGTTGCAAAACGACCTCCATCTAAAGGCACTAATGGACGTAATTCTGGTGGGATCACTGGAATTGCTTTCATGATCATCCACTCAGGTTTGTTTTCTCTATTTAAAGTAGATTCTCTAAATGCTTCAACAACATTCAATCGCTTTAAAGCTTCCGTTTTACGTTGTTTAGAAGACTCGGTATTTGCTTTGTGTCTTAACTCGAACGACAATGCATCCAAATCAATTCTTGCTAATAAATCGATCAAACATTCAGCACCCATTTTAGCAATAAACTTATTTGGATCTGAATCGTCTAAATATTGATTTTCTTTTGGAAGACTGTCTAAAATATCTAAATATTCTTCTTCTGTTAAGAAATCTAGCTTACGTAATGGCTCACCGTCAGCATTTTTTGCAATACCTGCTTGAATTACTACGTAACGTTCGTAGTAAATAATCATGTCTAATTTTTTTGATGGTAACCCTAAAAGGTATCCCATTTTGTTAGGCAATGATCTAAAGTACCAAATGTGTGCAACTGGAACTACCAAATTGATGTGACCAACTCTATCTCTACGAACTTTCTTTTCCGTAACTTCCACCCCACATCTATCACATACAATTCCTTTGTATCGTATTCTTTTATATTTTCCGCAAGCACATTCATAGTCTTTTACAGGACCAAAAATTCGCTCACAAAACAACCCATCTCTTTCTGGTTTGTGTGTACGGTAATTAATCGTTTCTGGTTTTAAAACCTCTCCTTTAGAAATTTCTAAAATTGATTCAGGTGATGCTAAACCAATAGAGATTTTATTAAACTTTTTTACGGTGTACTTTTCTTGTTTTCTTGTCATGTCTTATTATAGTCTTTAGTCTTTAGTCTTTAGTCTGTTATAGCGATTGAATCTACCCATTACAGACTAAAAACTATTGACTATAAAAATTATTCTTCTAATCTTACGTCTAAGCCCAAACCTTTCAATTCGTGCATTAATACGTTAAATGACTCTGGTAAACCTGGTTCAGGCATTGGTTCGCCTTTTACGATAGCTTCGTAAGTTTTAGCTCTACCCATTACATCATCAGATTTTACAGTTAAGATTTCTCTTAGGATACTTGATGCGCCATAAGCTTCCAATGCCCAAACTTCCATCTCTCCAAAACGTTGACCTCCAAATTGTGCTTTACCACCTAATGGTTGTTGTGTAATCAATGAATAAGGACCTATAGAACGCGCGTGCATTTTATCATCAATCATATGTCCTAACTTAATCATATAAATTACCCCAACAGTTGCAGGTTGATCAAAACGTTTTCCAGTACCACCATCATAAAGGTAGGTATGACCAAATCTTGGCACGCCAGCTTCATCAGTATATTTGTTAATCTCGTCTAAAGATGCCCCATCAAAAATTGGTGTTGCAAACTTTTTGTCTAATTTTTGACCTGCCCAACCAAGAACAGTTTCATAAATCTGACCAAT
>JANREL010000104.1 GCA_030758355.1 Polaribacter sp. | reverse complement strand
CAAATTGTTGTTTAAATGTTACAAAAAGCATACATTTGTAAACGTAATGTTAATCTTAAATTTATTCGATATGAAAAAAATGATCACAATTTGTTTGCTAGGTATAGTATCTTTAGGATTTGCTCAAGAAAAACAACCAACTTTTAGTGCTGAAGGAGATTTAGTAAAAGCGACTTATTATTATGAGGATGGTTCTATTAAAACACAAGGTTTTTTTAAGGATAAAAAATTAACTGGAGAATGGGTTCGTTTCGACAAATCAGGTAAGAAAGTTCAGTTAGCATATTACAATGAAGGAGAAAAAGTAGGTAAATGGTTTGTTTGGGCAGATGAGTCTCTCAAAGAAATTAATTATCAAGACAATGCAATCGCATCAGTGAATGTTTGGAAAAATGAATCTAAAGTTGCTTTCAGTAATAAGTAATTAAATAATTAAAATTTTCTAACATTCGAAAAACCTCTAAAAGTATATTTTAGAGGTTTTTTTATTTTATATCATTAATTGTATGACTTATTTATACATATATATTATTGAATAAGGATGATTCCTTGAGCTTCTTTCATTTTCTCCTTAATATATATTTATTGTTTTCCAAAGTCTTTAATTATCTCTTATGCTTAAATTTTAAGCTTTGTTCTAAAGTTTCTTTATTTGCAATATTTTAATATTTACAGGACTTATTTAGTTCTTCTAGAGGAATAATTTAAGTTTTCAGTTAGAAGTACTTATTAAACGTTAAATGAATTCAATTTATTCCAAAAAAAAATCGTTAAGTATATTCTTAACGATTTTTTTGCTTTATGTGTATTGTTATTAATTATTCAACAATCAATGTAAACGGAATACTATATTTCACACCTACTGGTTTTCCACGTTGTTTTCCAGGTTTCATTTTTGGTAATTGAGCCATTACCTTTTCTACTTCATCTTTGATTTTTGGGTGTGGAGCTTTCGTTTGAATATCCACTACATTCCCGCTTTTATCAATTTTAAAACCAATGAAAACTTTTTTCTTTCCTGGAGATAATCCTAATTCATTTGGTAAATCAGCATTGAATTTTCTCGCAAAGTGTTTTTGAACCATCTTACTAAAACAAGCTTTTCTTTCATCATTATTTCCTGAGCATCCGGGGAAAGTTGGGACATCTTCAATAATCATAAAGTTAACATCTTCCACTACTTCTTCCACTTCTTCTACTTCAACAATTTCAGAAACCACAACTTTTTTTGTTTCGTCAGTTTCCGTTGATTCAATAACAGTTTCTTCAATTTCTTTTTTATCCTCAACAATCTCAATTTTATCTGGAGTTGGTGGTGGTGGAGTTTTTGGTTGTTCTGGTTCAATTCTTTCAGTAATTGGAATTTCTTCTTCCATTTCTGCATTCATATTGACAGTTCCTAAATCACCATAGACTTTGTCATATGTTTTTTGTTCGATTGCTACGTATGTAACAAATAATGCGAGCACCAAACCAATTTGCATAAAAATTTTGCTAAAATTCTCTAAATTCGATTTTGGACTTTTCTTAATTTCCATGGTTAAACATTTTTTAATAGGTTGCTAATTTAAATAATTTATTGCTTTAATAACAACCCTAATTGTTAATTAATCTGTTTTTTTTAAAAATCATACTAAATACAAATAGAGCCGTCAAGCTTCCTAGTGAATTTGCGAAAACATCTAGGATATCACCAGTTCTGTAATCTGTCAATGTGGTTTGTAAAACTTCAATAATAATGCCAAAAAAAATACAACTCAATGTAACTAGGTATTTTTTTTGTGGAGTTTTATAAAAACTAAACAACCAAACTATCGTTAAGGTAAAGTATGCAAAGCTGTGATATACTTTATCTATATTTGCTACTCTTACTCGAGTTTCTGGCATTTTTATGAAACTTAATCCCAAAACGACAATTGTAATTACAATTGCAACTAGAATTAACTTATCCTTTAATAAGTTTTTGATACGCCTCAGCATCTAATAAATTTTCTATTTGTGAGCTATCAGCAATGGCAACTTTTATCATCCATCCTTTTCCATAAGGATCAGAATTTACCAATTCAGGCTCATCTTCTAACGCTTCATTAAGTTCTACCACTTCTCCTGTTAATGGCATAAATAAATCAGAAACTGTTTTTACAGCTTCAACAGATCCAAAAACGGCTCCTTCTTCAACAGTATCATCTAAGGTATCAACATCTACATAAACGATGTCTCCTAATTCTCCTTGCGCAAAATCAGTAATTCCTACGGTTGCAGTTTCACCTTCAATTTTAATCCACTCGTGATCTTTTGTGTACTTTAAGTTACTTGGTATATTCATTTTTACTAACTAAATTAATTTTTAATTTCCTCCTAAGTTATAAATAATATTAAATCCGGCATTGATAGCTTGTCTCGGAAAAGTTGTTGAGATAGCATATCTTGACGATTGATGATTGTAATAGAATGATGCAGTTAGATTTGCACTCAGTCTGTAATCGGCTGTAAATTTAATTGAAAATAATCGTTGACCACCACTAATTTGCGAATTATCTTCATCAACATATCGAATTTGTGTGATATTATCTCTCAGCGAAACATCTGCTCTTACATTGATATCTCCTTTCATTTCTACTTTTTTTCCCGTAAAGCGTGAGTTCATTTTTACATCTTTAAACACATAACCCAAACCAACTACATATTCGATTCCGTCTATGTCAGTTAAAGTGCTATTATTGAAATTCATAGTCAATGTTCTGTCGCTTTTTACTTCACCTCGAAACGAAAAAGAGTTTTTCATTTTCATATCAATTTTTACCAATGGCGAAAATTCATCCACCAAAGTTGCGCTTGCCACCAATCTTCGCGATTCATAATTTCCTGCAGCATTGGTTGTTGCATATGGATTGTTTGCGTCAAATTGTAAATTGTTCGTAAAACTTGAAATCGTATAAGATGATTTGTATCCATGTGAAACTACAAATGACGAAAAATTTTTCTTAAACCAATCCATTTTCATCAATCCACTGTAACGCAACGTCCAATTCGGAATTGGAATATTTTTGAATAATCCTGTGTTTACTTTTGTTGGACTTTTTCCAGAATATGCAGCAATAAAAGCAGGCAACATTACTTGTTGGCTATTCTCTCCAAAACCTGCAATTGGCGCTCCAGTCTCTGTTGCCAATCTGTTTGCAACAATACTTCTGTAATCTTTCATTCGTTGAAACAAAACATCACTATCAGAGAAAGCAGTTGACAACATAGAAAAACTGGTACTGAAATTTCCATTTTCAAAAATTGGCGTCTCTTCAAAAGTATTTTTTCCTTCAATCAAATCGATTTGTTGAGAAATATCTGTAGTTTGAATTTTATTTCCACGAACATCAATATCCAAATCATTGAAAGGTTTCACAATAAATGTATAGTCCAATTTGTGGTATTGTGTTCTGCTATACGTTTTATTGAAATATTCTGCACCATCAACTCTGGTTACTAACCAACCATTTTCAAGGGCTTTGTTTCTAATATCTACTTGACTTCCAAAAGCAAAAGCTGTTGGGGCTCCACCTAAAAATCCTATGGGCTCATTATATCCTTGTAAAAATTGTCCATTGTTTTCGGTATAACTGATGGTTGCTTTTTTTACAGCAGTCAAAACATCAAACGTTCCTTTTAAAAACTGTTTTCCAAAAGAAAGTTTTTTTGAAGGATTGATGCGAATCTTTTTGTCTTTCGCATTTTGACGTTGTGCCTTTGTTAACAAAAATCTCTCTAAATTTAGACTTTTGTATATTTTATCAAATGAAAAATCGGTGTTAATATTATGTGTATTTGCATTTTGAATTACATTTCCAATCTGTTCTAAAATGGTTTGATCTTGCGAAGAAACTTGCCAATCAAAATCGGCTGAATACCCATAATCTGCTTTTATAAAACCTAAAAACGGGAATTTATCCAATGGAATATTATAGGTTGCATTCAATTTTTGATGATAATGGTTGGGTCTTCCTGTGTTGAAGAAATTATCAAAAATTTGCAAT
Source organism: Polaribacter sp. (assembly GCA_030758355.1). GTDB lineage: Bacteria > Bacteroidota > Bacteroidia > Flavobacteriales > Flavobacteriaceae > Polaribacter. The sequence continues at coordinate 715 of JANREL010000104.1, read as the reverse complement.
TGTTCCCCACTTCCAAAAGCATCGTAAATGTAATTATTGGTCGCATTGAAATTTAATTGCAACGATTTTGTCAAATCAAAACCAATGGTATAATCCCAATCAAATAAAAATCTGCGTTGTATTAATTCTGGTTGAGCAGACAATCCTGGAACTAAATTTCTTGATTGTTGCTCGTTATAACTTCTATTGATTCGTGAATTGACAGCAATGGTTTTTGGTATTGGATTGAAATTTAAATCTTTCAAAAACTTTAGATATTTACTTCTAAAAATGGAGTCATTATTTTTGAAAAATTCAATCGGTTTTGAATCAAAATTAAAATTATACGCTGCAGAAGCTGCTACATTTTCATTCACATATTTTTGCACATTATAATCTCTGTGAAATTCACTGTTTTGAGAATATGAAACAGCCAAATTCTCTACATCGTAAAACTTCGGTTTTTTGGTTGAATTCGGATTTCGATTCTTTTTCACATTGATAAAACTAATGCTAGTTCTTTTGGTATAATCTCTCGAAAATTCACTATTTGGATTTTGCTCAATGGCATCAGCTAACAACACATCTTGGTATTGAGGGTCAAATTTTGGGTCAATAAAACGTTCGCCAACACTATAACTCATAGGCAATTGAATGCCCCATTTTTCGGGTGTCAAGACTTTTCCAAGGTTGATGGTTGTCGCAACATCATATTGTTTTGTCTCATCTAAACTTC
>JANREL010000103.1 GCA_030758355.1 Polaribacter sp. | reverse complement strand
TTAAAATTTTAATTTTTCATGTTTATCCCACAATCCCCAATAAGGGCCAACGTCACCTTCTGCACCCACTTTCCATGATTCATCAAATGAAGAGAAATAAAACATTTCAATAGTGTCTTTGGCTGCCCACGTTTGTGCATTGATAAAATATTTCATGGCATTTTCTGCATTTGAATGTGCCCCTCCTAAGCTACTTCCTTGACTTGGCCATCCCGTTTCTGTGATGATTACTTTTTTTCCTTGACCGGCATGTGTTGCAATACGAAACATTTCTTGCATGTGCAGTAAGGATTGGTTGATATCACACCCCTCCCAATAAGGATAACAATTTGCTAAGATAACATCACAAGCTTTGGTGATTTCTGGTCTGTGTGCAAATTCATAATAGGCATCAACATAGCCAACAGGAATGTGCAATTCTTTTAAGGCTTCTTTTACTCGTAAAATATAGGCTAATAATTCTTGCGGTGTTAACTCTTTTCGGTATAAAACTTCGTTTCCAACAGCAGCTATATCTACACATCCTTCTTTGGCTAATTGAATTAATCCCTCAATTTCTTGTTCATTTTTTTGCATATCATTACCCAACCAAGCACCCACTAAATTTTTCATTCCATGTTTTTTAGCAATTCTTGGAATGTGTTCGTTGCCCTCAATACACGAAAAAGAACGGATCCATTTTGTATATGGTTTTAAAATTTTGATTCTACGATCCACTTGCGCTTTGGTAATTGTATTTCCTGGCCCCTGACCATCTTCATACATGCTAAAACAAATGCCATGCATTCCCTTTCTAAGTGTTTCGCTCCAAATAGCTTGTATTGCAGTTATTGACGTGTCAAAAACTACCGAATTATTTGAGCCTATTGCTGTTGATAATTTTTCACCATTAGTTGATGCATGATGCCCTTCTATGTTGTCAACATTTGGTTTGTGCGCTTTATAATATTTAAAAAAATGTTCTTCTCTAAATGACATGATACAAAATTTTAGTTAAAACCCTTATAATTCACCTCTTCGTTCGATAAGTTGTTCTTTTATTTTTTTGGCTCTACTCTCGCTTAAACTATAGCTCCACATCACTAAAATTGCTAAACCGGCAGTCACTGAAGGAATAATTACATCAGCCAATCGTAAACTTGTCATTGTTTCAGCAGTTTGTTGAGCTGCATTTCCATCAAAACCGACGAATTTTAGGACAGCTCCACCTAAAACTAAAGCCAATGCTTGTCCTAATTTCACCATCCACCAATAAATAGCACCAAAAGTACCTTCTTTTCGTGGCATTCCATTTTCTAATTCATCCAAATCACATACATCTGCAGTCATGCTCATCATTAATGTAAATAATCCACCTAAACCAAAAGCCATAAAAGGTATAGGCATAAAAAGTAAATATGGATTATCCTTGTCAAAAGCCCACCATTTTAAAACATAACCTACAATTGATAATGCTGTGGAAATAATAAAAGCTTGACGTTTACCAAATTTATTAGCTAAAAGCGTTACAATTGGAATCACCCCAAAAGCAGTTACAATTGCTGTGACTGTTGAAAACCAAGCTGGCCAATTGCCCGCATCGGCATAGCTTCCTTGGTACATATAAAAAACAATTATAAAAAAACTAAAAGAAGCCACCATTTGAAATCCGTTAAAAACTAAAAAAGTAGCTCCACAGAGTTTTAAAAATGGTTTGTTCTTTGCCACCTGTGCAATTCCTTTAAATAAATCTATTAGATTGGAAAAAAGAGTTTTAAATGATATTTCTTTTCTATTTTCCATATTTGATGAATCAATCCCTTTGCAGAAAAAAGCTGGCAAAACACCTAAAACAATACAAGCAAAACCTACAACGATAGATAATTTTCTTACTCCAATAGCTTGAGTTTCAAAAATTGTTGGATCAGCAATAATGACCCAAAACCAAGGGACAATCATCCAAGCTATTTGACCAATAGTTTGTGAAAAAGCCATCAATCGAGTTCGTTCGTTATAATCAGACGTCATTTCATATCCTAAACCCACTAAAGGAGTCGCGAACATGGTGTTACCAATTAAAAAAACCATAGACATGATTAAGAAATACCAAAAATTGTAATTTTGAGAATCAGTTGGATCCATTTGCCATAAGACGGCAAATAAAATTCCGCTTAAAATTGCACCTACAAAAATATATGGTCTTCTTCTACCCCATTTTGATTTGGTATTATCAGAAATAAACCCCATAATTGGATCTGTTAGCGCATCAAAAATTCTTGGTAACCCTCCTAATAAACCTGCTAAAAAAGGATCCATTCCAAATGCTGTCAATAAAAAGAACATAAAAACACCTAAAGCTCCAGGTAATAAATTCAACACTAAATGTCCTGCACCAAAAGCTGCTTTTTGTCCTAGCGGAACTCGATCTCTGATTGGAGTTACAAAATTTTTCATATTTCTATTTTAGTAAGTTAGTATTCGTTTTACTTATTTATTTGGAATTACAATTGTTTGAATTGATTGTCCTTTCATTCTAATTTTTACTTTTTGATTATCAAATAGTAATTGAATATTTTTCGATTTTTTTGTTTCATTAAAAACCACCACTGCGATTGTTCCGTCAGGATTTTCTGCTGCTGTAACCATGATTTCTTTATCAGAATTCTTAACTTCAAAAATGCTTGCCTCTGGTCTTATAAATTTGCTAAAATGGGATAGAATGTAATATATTGGTGTAAAATAAACCTCATCTGTTGCAGGATCAACAATTACAGGAGCTACACACCAATTTTTGAACCAATTTGGACCACCTTGGGTATCCAGCACCATATTCCAATCAATCCAACCATCAACCCAATTGTTCAGACAGCCTATAATATCCCTTGCATATCTATGAACAGGTGCATACTTTGGATGCATATGTTTGTCTTTTTCTGGTGCCCAATCCCACCCCCAATCAGTAGCTTCTTTATTCCAATACCAAGCATCATTTTTCCACTTTGGAACTTCTGCATCTACACAAGCTTCTGACTGAATTAAATATTTATTAGGTGCTTTTTGATGTGCATATTGTAACTCTTCAGGGAAATAATGAAATGTACTTGCATACCAATGAATCGCAGTTCCGTCAAAATATTTTGAAGTGTTTTCATTTTTGAATTGAGAATCAACCCATTCTTTAAGATGTTCTCGATTTTGATCGTAGCCTAAAATTTTAATCTCAGGATAGTCATTTCGCAATTTTGGTCCTAAGTGATGTTGTACAAAATGGGTCATTTCATCAGGTGCAAAATGCATACTTTCCCAATTATTTCCATTCCCAAGCGGCTCATTTTCAACAGTAAATCCCCAAATATCAATTCCTTCTTTTTTGTATTCAGTTACATATTTTGAAAAAAATAACGCCCAAGTATCATAATATTCTGGTAATAATTTACCTCCTACCCAAGCATTGTTATCCTTCATCCAAGGTGATGCTGTCCATGGTGAAGCCAAAATTTTAAATCCGTCTTTAGATACTTTTATAGCATCTTTGATCATGGGAATGATGTCGTTTTTATCTTCATCTATAGTAAAGCTTTCTAAATTTTTATCTCCAGCAACTGGCGCATATGAATACTGTCCTAAAGAAAAATCACATGAATTCATGTGTGTTCTAGTCAAAGAATACTTTGCTCCCGTTTCTCCAAAATAGGCCTCAATAATAGAATCTCTATTTTTTTTACTAATGTTGTTTAATAAATAGGCTGAAGCTTCTGTAAATGAACCTCCAAAACCTGTAATTTTTTGACGCTTTTTTGATGGAAAAAGTGTGATATTGATCAAACTATCTTGATTTTCCTTAAACGAAAAATCAGTTAATTTTTTTAAATTATTTCCACTTGCAGAAGTTTCATAAACATCCACAATCAGTACTTCTTGTTTGATTTCGCAACTCACTATCATAAATGACATTCCTATAAATAATATGTATTTTTTTAGATTCATTTGTTACTTATCTTGGGTAGTCTGTATTTGGTGTATATACCGTTTTTAACAATTCTTTTTTATCTCCATTAAAAGTTTTAGTAATTGTTTTTCCATCGCGTTGTAATCCCTCAAAAGTTCCTTTGTCAACCAAATCCCACAAAGCAAATTTTGCTTCTCCTTTTAAATTGATTAATCCAAAATGATTTTCAGAACCATTTATATTTCCTGCATCTTTCCATTGTTCGTCAAAAGCTTCAAAATAAAAGCATGAAATTTTTTCTTTGGCAGTCCATTTTCTCAAATGTTTAAAATATAAACCTTGCTTGTATTCGTCAGTTGCTCTTGAACCATGAATCCCGTAATGTCCATCAGAAATAGATGCCCAACCTGTTTCACCAATATGAATTGTTTTGGTTGAATCAATACTTTTTACATAATCAGACACATTTTTGTACTGCATTTTTGCAAATTCTAAGGCTCTTTTCATCGCCGAATCTACTGTTTCAAGATCGGTTAAATTTTGTTCGTTTTCCGGAATTTTCCAAAACTCAGGATTGTAATGTGAATTATGATAGGCATAGGTGTGCATAGAAACATAATCTACTGCTTTGATGATTTCCTCTAAATCTGGTGTCCTATAGCTTTCTTCTCCTCCACCCCAAGAAGCAAAATCATCAGAACTTGTAATCCATAAATCTTTAGGAAGTTTTCCCTCCTTTTTCATTTTTTGAAGATGATGTACCCATTTTAAAATTACATTGGGTTGAACATAATAGCTTGTTGCCCAGCGAATCAT
>JANREL010000102.1:4603-24765 GCA_030758355.1 Polaribacter sp. | reverse complement strand
ACAAATCAAAATCTGAATCAAACTATTTTCATTGAATGAATTTTTAGCTATCTTTAATTTATGAACTGGAATAACGCTATAAAAGATTATCATTCATTTTTAAAAATTGAACGAGGTTTGTCTACCAATACCATCAATAGTTATACAAATGATTTAGAAAAATTAGTCAAATTTCTTTTAGAAAATGAGATTACAGTTTCTCCAATTGCTATTGACGAATACAGCATTCAACAATTTATTTATGATGCAGCAAAAAAAATAAATCCAAGAAGTCAAGCGCGTTTAATTTCGGGATTGAAAAGTTTTTTTGACTATTTAGTGTTTGAAGATTATCGAAAAACAAACCCCACAGATTTAATTGAAGCCCCAAAAATCGGCAGAAAATTACCAGATACACTCTCTGAAGAAGAAATTGACGCATTAATTGCAGCAATTGATTTAAGCCATCCTCAAGGTGAAAGAAATAGAACCATTTTAGAAACGATGTATAGCTGTGGTTTGCGAGTTAGCGAAGTCATTACGCTAAAAATTTCTGATTTATTTTTTGATGAAGGTTTTATTCGGGTGTTAGGAAAAGGAAATAAAGAACGTTTCGTCCCTATTCATACTCAAGCTCAAAAATTTATTAAATCGTATATCAACGAAATTAGAATTCATGAGATATCTCAAAAAAATCATGAAGATACCTTGTTTTTAAATAGACGTGGAAAAGGATTAACGCGCCAACTAATTTTTATGATGATTAATGATGCAGCCACTAAAATCAATTTGAAAAAGAAAATCAGTCCTCATACTTTTCGGCATTCTTTTGCTACACATTTATTAAAATATGGGGCTGATTTAAGAGCTATTCAACAAATGTTAGGTCATGAAAGTATTACCACTACGGAAATTTATGTGCATTTAGATACCAGTTATTTGAGAGATGTTGTTGAAACCTATCATCCAAGAAGATAAAAAAATCCTACTTTTCAGTAGGATTTTTTTTTATAAATTGATGTTTACAGGTTATTTAGCTACATTTATAGCTCTTGTTTCTCTGATTACTGTAACTTTTACTTGTCCTGGATACGTCATATCATTTTGAATTTTTTGAGAAATACTAAATGACAATTCAGATGCTTTGGTATCACTTACTTTACCGCTTTCAACCATAACACGTAATTCACGTCCTGCTTGAATTGCATAAGCTTTTTGAACTCCTGGGAAACCAAAAGCAATGTTTTCTAAATCTTTCAAACGTTGGATGTAAGAATCTAAAACTTGACGTCTTGCACCAGGTCTTGCTCCAGAAATCGCATCACAAACTTGTACAATTGGTGAAATCAAATATTTCATTTCAATTTCATCATGATGTGCTCCAATCGCATTGCAAACTTCTTCTTTTTCACCATATTTTTCGGCCCATTGCATTCCTAATAATGCGTGAGGTAAATCACTCTCAGCATCTGGAACTTTTCCAATATCATGCAATAAACCTGCTCTTTTTGCTAGTTTTACATTCAAACCCATTTCTGCTGCCATAATTCCACAAAGATTGGCAACTTCACGTGAGTGTTGTAATAAATTTTGACCATAAGAAGAACGATATTTCATTCTTCCGACAATTTTAATCAACTCTGGGTTCAACCCATGAATTCCTAAATCAATTACGGTTCTTTTACCAATTTCAATAATTTCTTGAGTAATTTGTTTTTCCGTTTTTTCAACAACTTCTTCAATTCTAGCTGGGTGAATTCTTCCATCAGTGACCAATTTGTGCATTGCCAAACGTGCAATTTCTCTACGAACAGGATCAAAACAAGATAAAATAATAGCATCTGGAGTATCATCAACAATAATTTCAACACCAGTTGCAGCCTCTAAAGCTCTAATATTTCTTCCTTCTCTACCAATAATTCTTCCTTTAACATCATCTGATTCTAGGTTAAAAACAGATACACAATTCTCAACAGCTTGCTCTACACCTACTCTCTGAATAGTGCCTAGAACAATTTTACGAGCTTCTTGCTCGGCAGTTAACTTGGCTTCTTCCATAGACGTTTGAACAAAAGTCATCGCTTCTGATTTTGCTTGGTCTTTCAAGGATGCTATCAATTCTTTTTTAGCTTCCTCTACAGACAACCCAGAAATTTGCTCTAACATGTCTATGTGACGACTGTGCATTTTTTCCAAATCGCTTTCTTTTTTCTCTAAAAAATCAAGCTTTGTATCGTAATCCCTTTCTTTATCTTCAAGGATTTTAGTCAATCTTTTGTTTTTATCAATTTCTGAGGCAACAATTGATTCTTTTTCACGAACTCTTTTTTCTACTTCTGAAATCTTTTTTTCTCTTGCTAAAATTACCTTTTCATGCTCTGATTTTAACTCAATAAATTTTTCTTTCGCTTGAAGAATTTTGTCTTTTTTAATTGATTCTGCATCAATTTTTGCTTCCTTGATAATAGAAGCTGCTTCTTTTCTTGTATTTTCTAATATTCTTTTTCCTTTTGATTTTTCCAATGCTTTAAAGATTGCAAAACCTATAGCTATTCCAGCTAAAATTCCCATTAAAATGGGAAGAATCATTCCGTCCATAATTTAAATTTAGTGTATAAAAAAGCCTACATTAGTGGGGTTTATATAAACTCTATTATTACATGATTAGGACTAACTAGCTGATCAAGGATCCATCCAAGAAACTAGTTCTGATGGCTTGCTTTAACAACTAAAACTCATCCTCTATAATAGATTTTTGTTGAGTTTATCAAACAAATTACTAACGTAGGCAGTGTGTGTTAATGTATTTTAAAGAACTTATTGTAAATGTTCATTTACCAAAATGGTCAATGCATTTAATTTTTCTATTGCTTCTTTATTGGTAGAATTTTTATCTAAAGTACTGATTTCTAATTTAGAAGCAAATTGTAATGCACACATAGCCAATACGTCCTGTTTGTCGCTAACTGCATAATTTTGCTCATAAACGGTTATCAGTTTATTAATTGAATTTGCGGCTTTACGCATTCCTTCCTCTTCATTTGTGTTGTTCACACTCAAAGGATAGGTTCTGCCAGCAATTACAACATTAATCTTTAGTTTTTCCGCCATTTAAAGAACTTTATTCTTGTAACTGAACAATACATTTATCAATTTCTCGAATCAATGCGTTTATTTTCAGTTTTGTATCTTTCGTATCTTTACTACTGCCTTCGATAGTTTTTGCAATTTTTAACATTTCGTATTCTTGCTTTAGATTTGCTAAAAATTGTTCTTTTTCTAAAAGCTTATGTTGCAATTTTGTATTTGATTGAAGTAAAATCTGATTTTCTTTCACCAAAAATTCATAATTTGAAAGTAATTTTTGTAACGTAACCTCCAATAAATGAACAGCTTCAAGCGTATTACCCATTTTGCTATTTAGAATAAACTATCCCTACAAAGTTAGTAATCTGTTTTTTATTTTACAACAATTAATAACTTTTTTATTAATACATTGAAAGCAAGTAATTTACGAAAACAATATTTTTTTACTAATTTTACAAAAAAAATAATTGCCTTTTGAGAAAAATTGTAATCATAACAACTATGTTTTCGTGTTTTTTGGGGATTTGTCAAGATAAATATCCCAAAGATTACTTTCAATCTCCTTTACATATTCCCATCATTTTATCTGGCTCTTTCGGTGAACTTAGAAACAATCATTTTCACTCAGGATTAGACATCAAAACAGAAGGAAAAGAGGGTTTAGAAGTATTTGCTGCTGCTGAAGGGTATATTTCTAGAATCAAAATAAGTCAATTTGGTTATGGAAAATCAATTTACATCACTCATCCAAATGGATTTACTTCTGTTTATGCACATTTAAGCAAATTTACGCCGAAGATTGAAGCTTATGTAAAATCAATTCAATACAAAAAAGAATGCTACGAAATTGAAGAATCAAGATTTAAAGAAGATACTTTTCCTGTCGAAAAAGGTGAATCGATTGCTTTTTCTGGTGACACTGGAGGATCAGGAGGACCTCACTTACATTTCGAAATTCGCGATAATAAAAGCGAAAAAATAATTAATCCTTTGCTTTTCGGAATCGCTATTAATGACAGTATTCCTCCTATTTTTCAATCTGTAAAAGTGTATCCTTTAGATGATAATGCGCATATCAATCATCAAAACAATAGTTTTCAACTTCCCATTAAAAAACTGGTTGACGGGAACTTTATAGCTGATAAAATTACCGCACATAATGCCATTGGTTTTGGTGTTGAAGTATTTGACAAAGGGAATGAAGCTAATAATAAATTAGGAATTCAAAGCCTTGAAATGTTGGTGAATGGCAAACGGTTTTACCATCACGATTTAGAAACTTTTTCTTTTCCTGAAAGTAAATACATCAATCTTCATATTGATTATGAACATTTTAAAAAATACAAAACTCGTTTTCAAAAAACATTTATTGACTCTGTTAACACGTTATCAACCTACAAAGAATTGGTTGATTTTGGTAAAATTCACATCGAAAAAGAGCTTAATTATACCATTAGTATTATTGCAAAAGATTTTTATGGAAATAAAAGTACGCTAAAAATCCCTGTGAAAGGTAAAGAAACTGAGGCAATTATATCTCCTAAAATTGATACAACTGCATTCAAAATAGCTGCAAAAAAATTCAATAAATTTTCTTTGAATGGTGTAACAGTTGCCTTTCCAAAAAATACTTTTTACAAAGACACGTATTTAAATTTTAAAGTTGAAAATGGAATTGCTAAAATTCACCCTCAAACTATCCCTCTAGATGATAATTTTACACTCACTTTTGATGTTTCAAAATACTCTGAAGAAGAGAAGAAACAGCTTTATATTGCCAATATTGAGTATCCAAAGTACCCCAGATATCAATATACTAGAAAAAAAGATAGCACATTTTTCACGACATCTAAATATTTAGGTAACTACACTTTAAAGATTGATAATCAAATACCTAAAGTTCAATTACTTCACTTAAAAGATGGACAGTGGATTTCAAATTCTGAAACTTTAAAAGTGAAAATAAGTGATATTAACTCAGGTGTTGATACCTTTAGAGCAACCTTAAATGATGAATGGATTTTAATGGAATACAATCACAAAACAGGAATTCTTACCTACGATTTCACTGATAAAGTTTTGGTTGGTAGCAAACATTTGTTTAAAATTGTAGTTTATGACAATGTGGGAAATACGAACGAGCTCTCTGCTACGTTCTTTAAAAAACAAGTAAATTAGCCTTTGTGAAAAAACTTCTCTTTTTATTTCTTTTTTTTTCTACTTTTTTAGTAGCTCAAAAAAGTACGATATTAAAAGGAACCGTAAAAAACAACTTAAAACAACCTATTGAAAAAGTTTCTATTACATTCGGAAATTCAGGAACTGAAACCGATGAAAACGGAAACTATACCATCAGAATTCCTATTGATACTGAAATAACACTTGTTTTTAGTCACGTTTCTTACCAAACTTTAATAGAAAAAATTACTGCAAATAATAGAAATGGAATTCGCTTTTCACCCGTCCTAACATTAAAAACTGAAAAATTAAAGGAAATTGTTATCAAAGACAATAAAAAAGAAGCCCAAGGAATTACTAAAATCGATATTAATAAAGTAAAAAATGTGTTGGGCCCTAACGCAGGTGTTGAAAATATTTTAATGACTCTGCCTGGCGTAAATAACAACAATGAATTGAGCACGCAATACAATGTCCGTGGTGGAAATTTTGACGAAAATTTAGTCTATGTTAATGGTGTTGAGGTATATAGGCCTTTTTTAATTCGTTCTGGTCAGCAAGAAGGTTTGAGTTTTATCAACACCAATATGATTCAAAACATCCATTTTTCTGCAGGTGGATTCCAAGCAAGATATGGTGATAAACTTTCGTCGGTTTTAGATATTACTTACAAAAAACCTGCAGAAACTGCCACCACAATCGATGCTAGTTTTTTAGGAGGAAGTGCCACTTTTGAAGGTCAGTTTTTAGATAAAAAATTAAGCACAATTACTGGTGTCCGATACAGAGATAATAGTTTATTCGTTAATAGTCAGCAAATTGAAGTAAACTTTAGACCCAAATTTACAGACGTACAAACCTATCTTTCCTATGAATTTTCAGAAAAATTTAGTCTGAATTTTTTAGGGAATTTTTCACTAAATAATTACAATTACAAACCGCTATCAAGAAGAACCCGTTTTGGAACAGTTGCAAATCCACTTGAATTAATTGTGTTTTACAACGGTCAAGAACAAGATAATTATTTAACAGTTTTTGGCGCATTTTCTGCAGATTATAAAATCAATGAAAATTTTAAACTTACTACGATTGCATCAAGATACAATACACAAGAAGAAGAATATTTTGATATTGCAGCGCAATACAATTTAGGTGAAGTAGATGCCAATATTGGTTCTGAAAATTTTGGAGAAGTTCAATTTTCACAAGGAATTGGTTCGCAGTTGAATCATGCTCGTAATGATTTAGATGCTTTAATTACCAATTTTCAAGTGAGAGGAACTATCAACAAAGATCAAAAACAATGGACTTTTGGTGCGAAATATCAGAGAGAAGATATAAGAGACCGTATTAGAGAATGGGAAGTTATTGACTCTTTAGGATTTTCAATTCGTCCTCCACATCACGCAGGGAATAATCAACCTTACGAACCTTTTGAAGGTGAAATTGTTCCTTTTCAAAATATCAGAAAAGACAATTCAGTGAGCATTAATAGAGTTTCTGGATTTGTACAATTTGATGAAAAAACTTTTTGGGACGACCATGAAATATTTTACAACATAGGAATTAGAGTTCACAATTGGTCAGTTTATGGAAATGGAGTTGCATCTAAAAAACAAACTATTTTTAGTCCAAGAGCACAATTTGCCATCAAACCAAATTGGAAAAAAGACATGCTTTTTAGAATTTCAGGTGGTTTTTATGCGCAACCTCCATCCTATCGTGAACTACGTGATTTTAATGGAAATATCAATGTGGATGTAAAAGCACAACAATCCATCCATTTGGTATCTGGCATGGATTATAGTTATGATATGTGGGAACGTCCTTTTAAACTTACAGTGGAAGCATATTATAAAGATTTGAATGATGTAAATGCATATACTGTTGATAATGTTCGAATTAGGTATAGAGCAGACAATGCAGCAATAGCATATGCTTACGGAATTGACATTCGTTTGAATGGTGAATTTGTGCCAGGAAGTGAGAGTTGGGTGAGTTTGGGATACTTAAAAACTGAAGAAAATATCAATAATCAAGGTTATATTGCAAGACCTTCTGATCAACGAATTAAATTCGGAATTTTATTTCAAGATTATGTTCCGAATTTGCCAAATCTAAAAGCGTATTTAAATTTGGTCTACAATTCTGGTTTGCCTGGTGGTTCTCCTGCATATGCTGATGTATATCAATTTCAGCAACGTTTACGCGATTATAGACGTGCAGATTTAGGAATTTCTTATATTTTTACAGATGCCAACAAACGATATCAAACTGGATGGTTGTCAAATTTTAAAGAACTAACCGCAGGATTGGAATTGTTTAATATGTTTGATATTCAAAATGCCATCACCAATACTTGGGTGCGTGATGTGTATTCTAAAACTCAATTCGGAATTCCAAATTTTATGACAGGGAGAGTTTTAAACTTTAAAATAGGAATGAAGTTTTAATTAAAAAAGTGTTTCCGAAATTTGAAAACACTTTTTTAGTTATAAAACTTGGATTTATTTTCCTAAAATCTGTGTTGCGTGTTCTTTGGTTTTTACTTTTGTAAAAATCTCTTCGATAAAACCATTTTCATCAATTACAAATGTGGTTCTATGAATTCCGTCAAAAGTTTTTCCCATAAATTTTTTTGGTCCCCAAACTCCAAAAGCTTTAATTACTTCTTTTTCCTCATCAGCTAGTAATGGAAAAGGAAGTTCATATTTTGTTGTAAAACTTTGTTGATGCTTTGCAACATCAGCACTTACTCCAACAATATCATACCCTTTTGCTAAAAAAACCGTGTAATGATCTCTCAAATCACAAGCTTCGGCTGTACATCCTGGCGTATTTGCCTTTGGATAAAAAAACAACACTAATTTTTTTCCTAAATAATCCTGCAAACGGATGGTATTCCCAATTTGATCTTTTGCCTCAAAATGGGGAGCTTTGTCTCCTTTTTTTAATGATGTCATCTGTAATTTGAATTTAATATAAATATATTTTCAAAAATAAGTGATTTACCTTATTTAATTCAGAATAAATTCAAATTTAATGTGCAATTAAAAAATATAAATTATAAGAAAATGTATTTTTTTTCACACTTTGATAATGGTTAGCTCAATTGCTTTTAGTCAAACTAAAAAATTCAAAGACATTACAGAAGTTCAATCTTTTACTAAAAAAATTGCAACTGTTTTTTTTAAAATGAATTTTGAAGTTGCCTTTAATGATCTGAAACCTTATTGAGAACTCATTAAAATTGAGGTTGATGCAATGAGAATCAAAACAGAGAGTTAATAAGATTATTTTATTTCTAATTTTGGTAAAAGCATTGATGCTGTCAAAGTAAAAGAAACTAATTTGAAAACTCCCTTTTATAAAGAAGTATCTGCAATTCGATTTGAAAATTTTATGTTGAGAATGAGAGTAAATTTTTATCAAAATAATATTAGTTGGGCAGCAAAAAGATTTGAATGGGATGATGATATTTATGCAGATTTAGATTAATCTAATTAAATTTGTATTCCAAACCAATTTAAATTGATGACAAAACAAGAACGCGTAAATTTTATCATCCAAAAATTACAAGAATTCTATCCCAAAATTCCAATTCCATTAGATCATAAAGATCCTTACACTTTATTAGTAGCTGTCTTATTATCAGCTCAATGTACGGATGTTCGTGTAAATCAAATCACTCCCATTTTGTTTGCAAAGGCAGATAATCCTTTTGACATGGTCAAACTTTCCATAGAAGAAATTAAAGAAATTATCAGACCTTGTGGATTATCTCCAATGAAAAGTAAAGGGATTTATGGATTGTCAAAAATATTGATTGACAAATATAATGGTGAAGTTCCTCAAAGTTTTGAAGCGTTAGAAGAATTGCCGGCTGTTGGTCACAAAACGGCAAGTGTTGTAATGAGTCAAGCTTTTGGAGTGCCCGCTTTTCCTGTTGACACACATATTCACAGATTGCTTTTTCGCTGGAATTTGACCAATGGAAAAAATGTGGTTCAAACCGAAAAAGACGCTAAAAGATTGTTTCCTAAAGAATTATGGAACGATTTACATTTGCAAATTATTTGGTACGGACGTGAATTTTCGCCTGCAAGAGGTTGGAATTTAGATAAAGACATCATTACAAAAACCGTTGGAAGAAAATCCGTTTTGGATGAATACTATAAAACAAAAAGCTGAATTAAAAACGAACCGCAAAGACACAAAGAAATGTAGAGCAATTACTGCGAACTTTAAAAAAAAATATTTGCGCCTTTGCATTTAAAAAAAATATCTATAAAAAAAGCCTCAACGTTTGTTGAAGCTTTTTCCACTCTTAATTCAAATTCAATTCAATGAATTTTTTTGATGTTGTTTTTACAATAGTTAGCGACTTGGAAAAATTAATCAAAAATTGAACTGTTTCTTTTGTAGGCTGCATCTGAATTCCAGATGACTTCTTTGAGTAAAGTTGCATCATATAGTGAATTTAACGAATTGATTATAAACACTTAACGATGTAGTTTTATCTTTATTGTTTAGTTAATTAAAATAATTTTATGTTTTTCTATTAATTTTCTCATGTTGATAAGCGCATAACGCATTCTTCCTAAGGCTGTATTGATGCTAACCCCAGTATTATCGCTAATTTCTTTGAAACTCATGTCTCTATACATTCGCATAATCAATACTTCTTTTTGTTCTTCTGGCAATTCATTGATCAACTCTCGTACATCATCAAAAATCTGTTCTTGGATAATCTGTTTCTCTACATTTAAAGAATCATCACTTATAATTGAAAAAATATCGAATTCATCCGAATTTTTAAAATTTGGCATTCTGTTATTTTTCCTAAAATAATCAATAATTAAATTGTGAGCAATTCGCATTACCCAAGGCAAAAACTTTCCTTCTTCGTTGTAATTTCCTTTTTTTAAAGTTTTAATTACTTTGATAAACGTATCTTGAAAAATATCATTAGCAACATCTTTATCTTTTACCTTACTGTAAATAAAGCTAAAAAGCCGTTGTTGGTGTTTTTTGATTAAAATTTCAAGTGATGATTCATCTCCAAGAATATAATTTTTTACTAATAAACTATCAGAAGTGATTTTTGTACGCATTTTAACTACATTTTTTGAAAGAAAGTTCTTTCAATTTTGATTAATTTGATATTAATTTAAAAGTAGTTTTTTAGTATATGCGCCTTATTTTGTGGTTATTATCTCGACAAATATAGAATTATTTTTTAGACAAACAAATAATTTTAAAAATTAGAAATTGAAACTTTTTTTTAGTAAGTGATTTTATTGGTACATTTATAGCTTATTTTTCGAAGAACATGAAGACCGATTTAGCGACTATAAATCCGAAAGAAAATATCATTATAAAAGGCGCAAGACTCCATAATTTAAAGGACATTGACGTTGTTATTCCAAGAAATAAATTGGTTGTAATTACTGGCTTATCAGGCTCAGGAAAATCTTCTTTGGCATTTGATACACTCTATGCAGAAGGTCAAAGACGGTATGTAGAAAGTTTGTCTTCCTATGCAAGACAATTTTTAGGGAAATTAGACAAACCAAAAGTAGATTATATCAAAGGAATTGCACCTGCAATTGCCATTGAACAAAAAGTAAATGCTACCAATCCACGTTCAACCGTAGGAACTTCCACAGAAATTTATGATTATATGAAGTTGTTATTTGCCAGAATTGGCAAAACCTTTTCTCCTATTTCTGGCAAAGAAGTAAAAAAAGACACAGTTTCTGATGTGGTAAACTTTATCAAAGAATTTTCTGAAGGAACAAAACTATTATTACTATGTCCAATATATATAACTGAAAATAGAAATTTAGAAACTGTTTTTCAAGTTTTGGAACAACAAGGATATGCTCGTGTAAAATGGAAAGATACTGTCTATAGAATTCCTGATTTTCCTAAAGAATCTTATAAAAATGAACCCCTATTTTTAGTGATAGATCGAATTATTACTAAAAACGACGAAGATTTTTACAACAGATTGGGTGATGCCATTCAAACTGCCTTTTTTGAAGGAAAAGGAACTTGCTTTGTTGAAAATTTAGAAACTTCAAAAATTGTTGAGTTTAGCAATAAATTTGAATTAGACAATCTCTCTTTTTTAGAACCCAATTCCCATTTATTCAGTTTTAACAATCCTTATGGAGCTTGTCCTACGTGTGAAGGTTATGGAAATGTCATTGGAATTGATGAAGATTTGGTAATTCCAAATACAGGATTATCCATTTATGAAGATGCCATTTTTCCGTTCAAAACAGATTCTTTTAAACATTACAAAGAAGATTTAGTGGCAGTTGCGTATCAATTTGACATTCCCATTCACAAACCTTGGTTCGAATTGACAGAAAAACAAAAAGAATTGGTTTGGAATGGCAACAAAAGTTTTAATGGAATTCATCATGTTTTTGAAACTTTAGAAGAAAAAAGTTATAAAATTCAAAATAGAGTGATGCTTTCTCGTTATCGAGGAAAAACAAAATGTCACACTTGTCATGGAAAGCGTTTGCGAGTTGAGGCTAATTATGTAAAGATAAATGACAAAATGATTACAGATTTAGTGACTCTTCCTTTGGATGAATTGTCCACTTTTTTTAAAAATATAAACCTTACAACATATGAAGAAAAAGTTGCGAAACGATTATTGGTAGAAATCAAAAATCGATTGAAATTTTTAAACGATGTTGGTCTAAATTATTTAACCCTTAACAGACCTTCAAATACACTTTCTGGAGGTGAAAGTCAACGTATCAATTTGGCAACTTCTTTAGGAAGTTCGTTGGTGGGTTCCATGTATATTTTAGATGAACCAAGTATTGGTTTACATCCAAAAGATACTGAGCGTTTAATTGGAGTTTTAAAAAATTTGCGCGACTTAGGAAACACAGTTATTGTGGTGGAGCATGACGAAGAGATCATGAAAGAAGCAGATTATATCATTGATATTGGCCCTGAAGCTGGAACTTTTGGCGGCAATGTAGTTGCTGAAGGAACTTTTGACGAAATTTTACAATCCAATTCACTCACTGCTCAATACTTAAACAATCAGTTGCAAATAGAAATTCCAAAAAAAAGAAGAGTTACTAAGAATTTCATTCAAATTTTAGGCGCTAGAGAACACAATCTCAAAAATATAGATGTAACATTTCCTTTAGAATCTTTAACGGTAATCACTGGAGTTTCCGGCTCAGGAAAAAGTACACTAGTCAAAAATATTTTATACCCAATCATGCAGAAAAAAATTGTAGGTTATGGAGATAAAATCGGACAGTATACAGCTGTAAAAGGAAGTTTTGAATTTATAAAACACGTAGAATTTATTGATCAAAATCCCATCGGACGTTCATCACGTTCCAATCCTGTTACTTATATCAAAGCGTATGATGATATAAGAGCGCTTTTTTCCAATCAAAAATTGGCTAAAATCAGAAATTATCAAGCAAAACATTTTTCTTTTAATGTAGATGCAGGTCGTTGCGAAGTCTGTAAAGGTGACGGAGAAGTAACAATTGAAATGCAATTCATGGCAGATGTGCATTTAGAATGTGATGCTTGCCATGGAAAACGATTCAAAAAAGAAATCTTAGAAGTAACTTTTGCTGATAAAACGATTGATGACATTCTGAATTTAACCATTGACGATGCTGCATCCTTTTTCACTGAAAATTTAGCAGGGAAAATTGCTCAAAAGCTGAAACCTTTACAAGATGTTGGTTTAGGATATGTTACTTTAGGACAATCTTCTTCTACACTTTCTGGTGGAGAAGCTCAGCGAATTAAATTAGCATCCTTTCTTGTAAAAGGAACGACCAAAGACAAAGCCTTGTTTATTTTTGATGAACCAACCACAGGATTGCATTTTCATGATATCAAAAAATTATTAGGTTCGTTCAATGCTTTGATTGAAAAAGGTCATTCTATAATAGTTATTGAGCACAATATCGAGTTGATAAAATGTGCAGACTATATTATAGATTTGGGTTTAGAAGGTGGAATTAAAGGAGGAAATATTATTTTTCAAGGAACTCCAGAAGAACTCATAAAAAATAAAATTTCAATTACAGCTCCATACTTAAAAAATAAAAAACCTTCTTGATAAATTAAGAAGGTTTTTTTTGGGTGGAAGACCGGTTTCGAACCGGCGACCTCTAGAACCACAATCTAGCGCTCTAACCAGCTGAGCTACAACCACCGTATATAACTTGCGGGTGCAAATATAATTTATTTTCGAATACTCAAAAAGAAAATCTTAAATTAATTTACTAAAATTTTCAATTGCCACAAAACGGTCAGTCGTAAACCCTTCTGCAGCTTCCACATCTATCAATCTTCCTAAATCTCTTGCTCGATATACAATACTGTCTATGAAGTTTTTACTCGTAATTGGCGTTTCTAGTTCAGTACTTTTAGGATCGTAAAATTGAGAAGCATAAGCCATTACTGAAGCTACTTTTTTATCTAAAAACCCAGAAACGTTTACCACAAAATCTGGTTCAATATTCTTCCATTGGATGTAATGATATACTTGTTTTGGGCGCCAACGTTCTTGAATCTTGCCATCAATAGTAGTTTCAATCTTTATCAGACCACTCAAAAAGCATGCATCTGAAACCAATTTACTTCCTTTTGAATGATCTATGTGTCTATCGTCAATAGCATTACACAATACTATTTCAGGTTGATATTTTCGAATCATTTCAATAATCCTCAATTGATGTGTTTTATCATTTACAAAAAAACCATCTGCAAAATCTAAATTTTCCCTAAAACTAACTCCTAATATTTCTGCGGCTTTTGTAGCTTCTTCGTGTCTTAGATCCACAGAACCTCTTGTTCCTAATTCACCTCTCGTCAAATCGATAATGCCTACTTTTTTCCCTAAAGAAATTTCTTTGGCAATGGTTGCTCCACAACCCAATTCTACATCATCAGGATGCGCCCCAAAAGCAAGTATGTCTAGTTTTATCATAGCATAATAATTGTATAATGAAATAAACCATAATTAAAAGTCATTTTTAAGTGCTTTCAATGTGTTTTTTATGCGTCAAAAATAGACATTTCAAAGTAAGTATTTACAAAAATTTCAAGCTATTTGTTTATGTTATTTAGAAAAATCAATATTTGATTAAAAGCTTTTAAAAATCTGTAAAATTATTGATTTACACTATTTTATGATATTTATCATAAAAATTCTTCTTCTAATAAAGTACTTTTATAACACTATTCAAAGTCATTGGAAATTCACTTACACCCCTAAATTGACTTTCTTCATTAGAATCATAAAATATATATATACTATGGAAACAATCGATCAAATTAAAAAACCAAGTTTACGTCAATATGGCATACAAAATGCAAAGGTCTTTTGGGATTTATCTCCAGATGAATTGCAAAGAATTACAATTGAAAAAGGAATGGGTGTTGAAACCAAAAACGGAACATTGGCTGTTAATACTGGAAAATTTACTGGAAGATCGCCTCAAGACCGATTTATTGTAAAAGATAATTACACAACTGATAAAGTTTGGTGGGGAAAAACAAATAAGCCATTATCTTCAGAAAATTTTGATAAACTTCAGCAAAATGTTGTTGACTATTTATCAAATAAAGAATTGTATGCAAGTGACGCCTACGTTTGTGCTAAATCTGAATTTAAAACTAACATCAGAACCATTGCAGAATATCCATGGTCAAGCATGTTTGTCTATAATATGTTTTTAAGATTTCCAGAAGAAGACCATGAAAACTTTCAAGAGGATTGGCTGATTCTCTGTGCACCAGGATATATTTGCGAAAATCCTAAAGCACATGGTATCAGACAAGGAAATTTTTCCATTTTAGACTTTACAAAAAAAATTGCCTTGATTGGTGGATCAGCTTATACTGGCGAAATTAAAAAAGGCATCTTTTCTGCGTTAAATTTAATTTTACCAATTGAAAGAAATGTATTACCAATGCATTGCTCTGCAAACGTTGGCGAAGCTGGTGATACTGCTATTTTCTTTGGATTGTCTGGAACAGGAAAAACTACATTATCAGCTGACCCTAAAAGAAAATTGATTGGTGATGATGAACATGGATGGACAGCAAACAATACTATTTTTAATTTTGAAGGTGGCTGCTATGCCAAAGTAATTGATTTAACAGAAGAAAAAGAACCCGATATTTTCAGAGCAATTAAACACGGAGCAATTTTAGAAAACGTTGTTTTTGACACGAATGGGGATGTGGATTTTACTGATTTTTCAATCACTCAAAACACACGTGTAAGTTACCCAATTTTTCATATTGATAACATTCAAGAGCCTTCTTTTGCGAGCAATCCTAAAAATATTTTCTTTCTAACTTGTGATGCTTTTGGAGTCTTACCCCCTATATCAAAATTAACTCCAGGTCAAGCTGCCTATCATTTTATTTCAGGATATACTGCTAAAGTAGCTGGTACTGAAACTGGTATAACTGAACCTGTTCCTTCGTTTTCTGCTTGTTTTGGCGAACCATTTATGCCGTTACATCCCACAAAATATGCTGAAATGTTAAGCAAAAAAATGACAGAAGCTGGGGTGAATGTTTGGTTGATAAATACCGGTTGGACTGAAGGACCTTATGGAGTTGGCTCTAGAATTAAATTGAGATATACAAGAGCAATGATTACTGCTGCTTTAGAGGGAAAATTAGAGAAAGTTGATTTTGAGCAACATCCTATTTTTGGATTGTTCATGCCCAAATATTGTCCTGGAGTTCCCACAGAGATGTTAGATCCTATGAATACTTGGTTACAAAAAGGAGCTTATATTGGCAAAGCGATTCATCTTGCTCACTTTTTCCACTTGAATTTCGAAAAATTTGCGGATGAAGCTTCTAAACAGATCACTGAAGGAGGCCCATTAATTGACGAACACCACAATTTATCAGAGCATATTTAAAGTTTATATTATTAATTATTTGAAATGAAAAGAGCGGTTTTTACTACAAGAACCGCTCTTTCTAATTGTTTTTAAACCATTACTTGAGTATTTTTTCTATCGCAAGCTCTATGTCAGCAATTAAATCTTCAGGCTCTTCAATACCTACTGAAAATCGAATCAACCCATTTTTAATACCTCTTTCCAAACGCTCTTGTTCACTTAATAAAGCGTGTGTTGTTTGCACAGGGCTCACAGTAGTGCTTTCCAATCCTGCCAAACTCATAGAAGGTTTTATCAATTGTAAATTGCGTTGAAATTGCATCGCATCAATATGACTTTTCAATTCAAAAGATAGCATTGCTCCAAACCCTTTCATTTGCTTTTTCGCAATTTTATAATGAGGATGACTTGGCAATCCTGGATAATAAACTGCATCAATGTGTTCACTTTTTTCTAGATACTCAGCCATGATTTGCGCATTTTTAGTTTGTTCTTTTACACGTAAATTCAACGTTTTCATACTTCGTTCTAACAACCAAACTGTTTGGTCGCTTAAATTCCCTCCATAATTAATAGCCGTTTTCCAAATTTTAGCAATATGTTCTTCGCTTGCTGCAATGGCACCTGCAGAAATATCAGAATGACCTCCCATATATTTTGTAGCAGAATGCAACATAATATCAATACCAAAATCAGCTGGATTTTGATTGATGGGTGATGCAAAAGTATTGTCAATCATTGTTATGATTTGATGCTGTTGAGACAACTCAGCAATGGCTTTCATATCCGTAATTCCTAACAATGGATTGGAAGGCGTTTCAATATACATCACTTTTGTATTTGAACGCAGTAAGTG
Source organism: Polaribacter sp. (assembly GCA_030758355.1). Taxonomy (GTDB): domain Bacteria; phylum Bacteroidota; class Bacteroidia; order Flavobacteriales; family Flavobacteriaceae; genus Polaribacter. Next base: position 7,728 of record JANREL010000102.1, on the reverse strand, counting down.
TTTAAAATCTTCTATCTGATCTGATTCTGTGAACGAATATTCAATTCCGAATTTCTCAAATTCATTCACCATAAAGTTAAAAGTACCGCCATAAATCACTTGTTGTACAATTACATGATCGCCTTTCTTGAGAAATGCAAATAACGCTGCTGAAATGGCAGCCATTCCTGAACTAAAAATCAAGGCATCTTCTGTGTGCTCTAAAACTGCAATTTTTTTATGCAACATTTCTTGATTTGGGGTATTGAAATATCGGGGATAACGCTTGATGTCAACACCATCAAAAGCGTATGAAGTTGAAGGATAAATGGGAGAAACAGCGCCTTTAAACTGCTTATCTTTTACTTCTCCAACATGAACACAAGTAGTGTTGATTCCAAACTTTTTTGAGCTCTTCATGAAAATATTTTAGAACGGCTAAATTACTAAATTCCATTGAAATCCTCTAAAATAACAATACACTTATTTGTAAATATTTACTTAAATAAGAGAGAATAATTTTACGAATTAGCACTAATACTTATAGTATGATAGTTCACTAATTTAAGTTCAGAGTTCCTATATTTGCAATAAAAAATGAATGGCTTCAGGAATATTTTCTTTGTTAGATGATGTTGCAGCATTGATGGATGATGTGGCTGCTATGAGCAAAATTGCGACCAAAAAAACCGCGGGTATTTTAGGTGATGATTTGGCTGTAAATGCAGAAAAAGCCATGGGTTTTGTATCAAATCGCGAAATTCCAGTTATTTGGGCAATTACCAAAGGATCGTTTTTAAACAAATTAATCATCCTTCCAATAGTATTTATTTTAAATGCAATTTATCCTCCAGCTATTATTGTTATTTTGATTATTGGTGGTTTATATTTGGCTTATGAAGGTGCTGAAAAAATTTTTGAATTTTTTGTGCCTCACCCAAAAGAACCTGCCACTGAACAACTAGAAGAAGTAACTCCTGAGCAAGTAATAGCTTTCGAAAAAACGAGAGTTACCTCTGCCATTCGCACTGATTTTATATTATCCTTAGAAATTATCATCATTGCAATGGGTACTGTTACAGAGGCTCCTTTTATCAATCAACTATTTGTAGTAACTGTAGTTGCCATCATTGCAACAGTAGGTGTTTATGGTATTGTGGCATTGATGGTTAGAATGGATGACGCGGGGTATAAATTAATAAAAAAAGGAACTGATAAAAGTAAATTGCTAGTGTCTTTTGGTACTATTTTGGTAAAGTCTTTACCTATAATCATTCGTTTGTTGGCTGTTTTGGGAACATTGGCATTGCTGCTGGTAGCAGGTGGGATTTTTGCTCATCATATCAACTTTTTTCATCAAATATTATCATCGCTACCGGCAATAATTAAAGAATTTATCCTTGGTTTGGGAGTAGGATTTGTTGTTTTGATTTTTGTGCTTGCTTTTCAGAAAATTAAAAAAATGGTAACTTCGTAACATGATTTCAATTCTAATTGTTGGGAAAGGCAATGTGGGCACTCTATTGAATGAGGCTTTTCATAGCATAGAAACACTAAATGTTCAGTGGATTTCTTCAAGAGATTTGATCACTATCCCAAAAACTGATATTACTATCATAGCTGTTTCTGATGATGCAATTGAAACAGTTTCTTCAAAAATTTCAACTGATTTTGTGGTGCATACTTCAGGAAGTATGCCTTTATCAGCCTTAAAGAACAATACTCGAAAAGGCGTTTTTTACCCCTTACAGACCTTTAGCAAAAATAAAAAAGTAGATTTCACTCAAATCCCTTTTTGTTTAGAAGCTACTACTGAAAAGGATGAAAAACTACTTGAAAAATTAGCAGGTTTTTTAAGTAAAAAAATATATCACATCAGTTCTGAACAGCGTAAAGCAATTCATGTAGCAGCGGTTTTTGCAAACAATTTCACAAATCATATGTATAAAATTGCCCATGATATTTGCAATACACATCAAATTCCTATTGAAATTTTAAATCCATTAATCAATGAAACTGCTGAAAAAATTAAGGTGTTACCTCCTGCTCTAGCTCAAACAGGGCCTGCCATCAGAAAGGATGTTGCAACTATAAAAAATCATTTATTTTTGTTGACAGAAAAACAACAAGAAATTTATACAATCTTAACAAAATCGATACAAAATGACACTTAGTTACAAACAATTATTGGCAAACATCACCACGTTCATATTTGATGTAGATGGCGTATTAACCAATGGAATGTTAACCATTATGCCTGATGGCGAATTATTGCGTCACATGAATGTAAAAGACGGATATGCGCTGAAAACAGCCTTGAATAGTGGATATAGAATTTGTGTCATTTCTGGTGGCACGAATGAGGGCGTTCGAAAACGTTTAGAAGCTTTAGGAATTAAAGATATTTATTTAGGCGCACACAATAAAATTGTACAATACCAACAATTGGTAAAAAATTACGATTTGAAACCTGAAAATGTGTTATATATGGGAGATGATTTACCAGACATCCCCGTAATGCAATTGGTAGGGCTGCCATGTGCACCAAATGATGCTGCACCTGAAGTACAAAAAATTGCCAAATATATATCGTATCAAAAAGGTGGTGAAGGGTGTGTTCGTGATGTTATTGAACAAACCATGCGTGTACAACAAAAATGGAATACCTATTTTGATGCTAACATTTAATGTTTAATCAACTTGTCATTTAAAAAATTGTTATCGCAAGTAATTATTCATAAATAAAATTCAAACGTATATTTAATCACTTAAAAATATAATTTATACAAATGAAAAAAATTCTTTTAACAACATTCTTTTTAATTGCAGCTTTTACTACACAATCACAAAATATTTTTGGCAAATGGCATTCTACCAATGAAGATACTGGCGAGGTAGATTCTGTAATTGAGGTATATAAAAAAAATGGCAAAGCCTTTGCGAAAGTGATTGAAATCAAAAATCCGATGCGCAAAAATGCTGTTTGTGATTTGTGTTCAGAGGAAAATAAAAACAAACCTGTTTTAGGATTAAACATTCTTACTGGTTTGGAAAAAAATGGTGAAGAATGGTCAGGAGGAAAAATTTTGGATCCTAGAAATGGCAAAGTCTACAAATGTTATATCAAGCTTGAAAATGAGAATAAG
>JANREL010000102.1:0-4503 GCA_030758355.1 Polaribacter sp. | reverse complement strand
AAGATTTTAATTCCCTTGAAAACCACATTATAAATACCATCTAAAAACCACAAGATATTCTTAACATCATTTTAACTAAAACAAGATAAACTTAGTTGGAAATTTGCAACCAACCAAAATAATCTAAAACATATCGTTTTGACCAAAAAAAATTCATTTTTCATTTTTTATCTTTTTTTGACAACGTTCTTATTTTCTCAAAACCCTTCCACTGAAAAAGAAATTACGCTAACAGGAAAAGTTATTGACCAAGAAACCAAACAGCCTTTAGAATATGCAACCATCATTTTAAAAAACACAAAAACTCAAAAAATTTCTGGTGGCATAACAGATGTCAATGGATTATTCAGTGTGCAAACTCCTGTTGGAAATTACACTATAAGCATTGAATTTATATCATTTAAAGCAATTAAAATTCCAGCACAAAATCTTACTACCGACAAAAATTTAGGGACATTTCAATTAAAAGACGACACTAATAGTTTGGATGAAGTTGTGATTATTGCTGAAAAAACTACGGTTGATATTCGTTTAGATAAAAAAGTATTTAATATTGGGAAAGATTTATCCATTCGTGGCGGAAACGCAAGTGATGTATTAGGAAATGTCCCTTCTGTGCAAGTAGATGTGGAAGGAAACGTGAGTTTGCGTGGCAATGACAACGTAACTATTTTGATTGATGGAAGACCAAGTGCTTTGGTCGGTATCAATGGTGCTGAAGCTCTACGCCAAATTCCAGCGGAAGCCATTGAGCGAGTTGAAGTAATTACTTCGCCATCTGCAAGATATGATGCTGAAGGTACAGCTGGTATTTTGAACATCATTTTACGCAAAAATCAATTAAAAGGATTTAACGGGTCTATGCAAATGGATTTGGGAATTCCAGAGCGTTATGGAAGTGCATTAAACTTTAATTTACGTTCAAAAAAATGGAATTTCTTTACCAATACAGGTTTTAGATACAATGCTGTTCCTGGCAACGCATTCAATGATTCTGACTATTTTGCTGCAACTGCGCAAAACGCTAAAGTAGTAGAAGCTAGAAATTTTGATAGATTGGGAAGATCCCTATTTACTAGTTTCGGAACTGAATATTACATCAATGATAACTCCAGTATTGTGGCAAATATTGTTTACAATCTTGGTAATGATGATGACGTTAACACAAATACAATCAAAAGATTTGATAGCTTTGGCAATATCAACGAAGCAACAAGTCGTATTGAAAACGAAAGTGAGGATGAAAAAAGAGTGCAATACACCTTAGATTATGTAAATAATTTTGAGGGAAAAGGTAAAAAACTTACGGCAAGTTTACAGTATTCAACTGAAAAAGAAGATGCAATTAGCAATATCACTGAAACTGAAACTACACAAAATGTTTTAAATGATTTGGAAGAGGTAATTCAAAATCAGGATGAAGACAATTTACTGCTTCAAATAGATTATGTCCATCCTGTTGGAGAAAATATTCAATATGAGGCGGGTTATCGCGGAAACTTTAGAGATATTTACAATGATTTTTACTTGGCTGAAAGATTGGTCTTTCCGAATGGTCCTTTAGTACCTGATGCAGGTTTAAACAATACTTTTGGTTACAAAGAATTAGTAAATGCCGCCTATTTTCAATACGGACAAAAATTCAATAAAATTTCTATTTTAGGCGGTTTGCGTTATGAACATACTTCCATTGAAATAGATCAATTTACCTCAGTTTCTGAAGATATTAAAAACTACGGAAATTTATTTCCCACAGTCAATATTGGTATCGAAACCAAAGAGGGGGAAAATATTACAATTGGTTATAACCGAAGAATCAGACGTCCAAGAGGTCGTTTTTTAAATCCGTTTCCAAGTCGTTCTAGTGAAAGTAATATTTTTAGTGGAAACGTAGATTTGAATCCTGTGTTGACAGATGCTTTTGATATTGGATATCTAAAACGTTGGGAAAAATTCACACTAAGTACTTCTTTGTATTACAATATTAGCAATGACAATTGGGAGTTTATCCAAGAAAATACTGGCGAAATTACAGATAATGGAGATGCTATTTTAAGAAGATTTCCTGTAAATTTATCTACCTCTGAAAGAGTTGGTTTCGAGTTTACATTGAACTATAAACCTTTTAAAATTTGGAATATCAACAGTGATTTCAACTTATTTCATGTAACTACAGATGGTGATTATACAAATCCTACCTCAGGCTTTACTCAAAATTTCGATTTTAAAAACACATCATATTTTATTCGATTGAATCAAAAAATATCTTTACCAAATAAAACGGATATTCAAATCAATTCAAATTATAGTGGTCCTTCAAGAAATGCACAATCTAAAAACAAAGGAATATTTAGTATGGATTTTGCCGCAAGTAAAGAGATTTTAAATGAAAAAGCTTCTGTCAATTTCAATATTAGCGATGTTTTTAATAGTCGTAAAAGAATGAGTACCACTTTAATTCCTGGATTCACAGAGCAATACAGCGAATTCCAATGGAGAGAGCGTCAAATAAGCTTGAGTTTCATCTACCGTTTCAATCAAACTAAAATTGATAAAAAGAAAAAAGGTGGTCAAGAATTTAATGGTGGTGAAGAATTTGAAGGATAATTCTTGTTGTTCAAAGTTTAAAATTCAGAATTCAATATTAAAGTGAATTATAACAAATAAAAAAGCTCGCAAATAGCGAGCTTTTTTTTATCTATAAGAGAAAAAACTATTTTTCGGCTATCGCTTCTGCCGCTTTTTTAGCTTCTTTCTTTAATTTCATGTTTTCCCAAATAGTTCCACCAATCCAATAGGGAACAACAAATGTTAGTAAAAATAATAACAACCAAAAACCTGCTGTGAAGATAAACATGAACAACACTAATCCTGAAAATTGCGAAAAATCTAACATTGTATTCTATTTGACATTTTAATAACGCAAAAATAAAAAATATATTTTCAAATGTTACTATCAAATCGAATAATTTTATCTTAAAAAGAAATTTTATTATCAACAATTCATTAAAAAAATCAACAAATACCTGTAACAGTTTTCTAATTTTCCTTAACTCTTTTGTTTGAGATTTTGTAAATTTGTGGCTCTAAATAACTTCCTTACACAATGACACAATTCAGAATTGAAAAAGATACTATGGGGCAAGTAAATGTTCCTGCTGATAAATATTGGGGCGCACAAACTGAGCGTTCAAGAAACAACTTTAAAATAGGCCCTGCAGCTTCTATGCCTTTGGAAATTGTCTACGGATTTGCGTATCTAAAAAAAGCTGCTGCCTATGCAAACTGCGATCTAGGAGTTTTATCAGCCGAAAAAAGAGATTTGATAGCACAAGTATGTGATGAAATTTTACAAGGAAAATTAGACAACCAATTTCCGTTGGTAATTTGGCAAACAGGTTCAGGTACACAATCGAATATGAATGTAAACGAAGTGATTGCCAACAGAGCACAAGAATTAGCTGGAAGAAAAATTGGTGAAGGCGAAAAAGCGATTCAGCCCAATGACGATGTGAACAAATCTCAATCTTCAAATGACACATTCCCAACAGGAATGCATATTGCTGCTTATAAAAAGATTGTAGAAACAACCATTCCTGGTGTTGAACAATTACGCAATACCTTACAAGCAAAATCAGAAGCTTTCAAATCTGTAGTAAAAATAGGACGTACTCATTTGATGGATGCTACTCCCCTAACCTTAGGTCAGGAATTTTCAGGCTATGTAGCGCAATTAAACTTTGGGTTGAAAGCCTTGAAAAACACTTTAGCGCATTTATCTGAGTTGGCTTTGGGAGGCACTGCTGTTGGTACAGGATTAAATACCCCTACTGGCTATGATGTGTTGGTTGCCAAATACATTGCCGAATTTTCTGGAATGCCTTTTATCACTGCTGAAAATAAATTCGAAGCGTTGGCTGCTCATGATGCATTCGTAGAAACTCATGGAGCTTTGAAACAATTGGCTGTTTCCTTAAATAAAATTGCCAACGATATTCGTATGATGGCTTCAGGACCTCGTTCTGGAATTGGTGAAATTATGATTCCTGCAAACGAACCTGGCTCATCTATCATGCCCGGAAAAGTAAATCCTACACAATGCGAGGCTATGACAATGGTTTGCGCTCAAGTTATGGGAAATGATGTTGCTGTGACTATTGGTGGCACACAAGGTCATTATGAATTGAACGTTTTTAAACCTATGATGGCTGCAAATGTGTTGCAATCTGCACAATTGTTAGGAGATGCCTGTGTTTCTTTTGATGAAAATTGTGCCATTGGAATTGAACCAAATTACACAAGAATTAAAGAATTATTGAACAATTCATTGATGTTGGTTACTGCATTAAACACCAAAATTGGGTACTACAAAGCGGCTGAAATTGCCAATACAGCGCATGAAAACGGCACAACCTTAAAAGAAGAAGCAGTTCGTTTGGGCTATGTAACTCCAGAAGACTATGATGCTTGGGTTAAACCAGAGGAAATGATTGGGAGTTTGAA
>JANREL010000101.1 GCA_030758355.1 Polaribacter sp. | reverse complement strand
TAGGAAATTCTTTAGGAGGTCACATTGCACTTTATTTTACCAAACATTACAAAGGTAAAGTAACAGCTTTAGTCCTCACAGGAAGTTCTGGTTTGTATGAAAAAGCAATGGGTGATAGTTTTCCAAAGAGAGGAAACTACGAATATATTGAGCAAAAAACAAGAGGAGTTTTCTACAATCCTGATGTCGCCACTAAAGAAATGGTTGATGGAGTGTATGCAATAGTAAACAATAGAAATACTGTTTTAAAAACCCTGGCAATTGCCAAAAGTGCTATTCGTCATAATATGGCTAATGATTTGCCAGAAATGAAACAACCAACGTGCATTATTTGGGGAAAACAAGATACTGTAACTCCGCCTGATGTTGCTGTTGATTTTCAAAAATTATTGCCTGATGCTGAATTATTTTGGATTGACGAATGTGGCCATGCTGCCATGATGGAAAAACCTGAGGAATTTAATAAATTTCTTCATGACTGGCTAATCTCAAAAAAAATCTAGCACAACTCATAAATAAAACAGAAGACAAAAACTTGCTTTCATGAAAATAAAATCTGCTGAATTTGTGATGAGCAATAGCAATGTCATCAATGCTCCCAAAGAACGAATTCCTGAATATGCGTTTATTGGACGATCTAATGTTGGGAAATCATCATTAATCAATATGCTGATGGAACGCAAGGACTTGGCAAAAACATCAGGAAAACCTGGAAAAACACAATTAATAAATCATTTTAAAATCAACGATGAATGGTTTTTAGTTGATTTACCAGGCTATGGTTATGCACAAACTTCTAAGAAAAAACGTACTATTTTTCAATATTTTATTGAAAATTATTTTAGAGAGAGAGAACAATTGGTTTGCACTTTTGTTTTGATTGATTCTAGGCACGATCCACAAAAAATCGACTTGGAATTCATGGAGTTTTTAGGAGAAATTCAAGTGCCTTTTTGCATTGTTTTTACAAAATCGGACAAGCTAAGTAATACCAAACTTGACAAGCAGCTTACTTCTTATAAAAAGGAATTACTAAATACTTGGGAACCTCTACCAACTTCATTTATCACCTCATCAGAGACTGGTTTAGGACGAAAAGAATTTTTAGATTTTATTGACAACATCAATAAAAACATGGAAAAAGAGTCAAAATAAGTTGAAATGCATTCTACCAAAAACAACTTATTGGTACTTTTTGAAGACAATCATATCATTATTGTTAACAAACGTGCTGGAGATATTACGCAAGGAGACAAAACTGGAGACATTCCTTTAAGTGATGTTGTAAAAGACTTTTTGAAAGAAAAATATCAAAAAGAAGGAAATGTGTTTTTGGGTGTAGTACATCGTTTGGACAGACCTACTTCTGGGGCGATTATTTTCGCCAAAACATCGAAATCTTTAGAGCGTCTCAATAAAATGTTGCGTGATAAGAAAATACAAAAAACCTATTGGGCTGTTGTAAAAAATCATCCAGAAAAAGAGAAAGACACACTCATCAATTTCTTGAAAAAAAATCCCGCAAATAATAAATCAGCTGTTTACAATACTGAAGTAAAAAACTCAAAACGCGCAGTATTGCATTATCAATTGTTGAAAAAATTAGACAATTATTCATTGTTAGAAATTGATTTGGAAACTGGCAGACATCATCAAATCCGTTCGCAATTGGCAGCTATTGGATTTCCTGTAAAAGGTGATTTAAAATACGGTTTTCCAAGATCTAATAAAGATGCAAGCATTCATTTGCATGCCCGCAAAATTGATTTTCAACATCCTGTATCAAAAGAACTTATTTGCATTACAGCACCAACTCCAGATGATGTTATTTGGAACGAATGCAACTAATCAGTATCTTTAGAATCATTTTTTAAAGACATGAAAGCATTAAAATATTTTTCAATACTTATCTTACCCGCTGTTGTATGGGTTTCTTTCACAAACAAAGGTTGGCTAACGCATTTACCAGCCATTATTTTCTTCGGATTTGTGCCGCTTTTAGAGTTTTTTATCAAACCAAATACCACAAATTTTTCTAAAGAGCAAGAGCAAAAAGAAAAAGAAAACAAGTTATATACTTATCTTTTATACCTCACTTTACCAATTCAAATTGGATATTTAATTTTCTTTTTACATTCTATTCAAGAACCACTTACTAACTCAGAATTGACTGGAAGAATTTTTGCTATGGGAATTATGTGTGGCGTAATTGGCATTAATGTTGGACATGAATTAGGTCATAGAAACAATCGTTTTGATGAATTTATTGGCGAAATTTTATTATTAACATCGCTCAACACCCACTTTTTACCTTACCACAATGGAGGTCATCATTACAATGTTGCAACCCCCGAAGATGCTGCAACTGCAAGGAAAAACGAACTTTTATATACTTTTTGGATTCGTTCTCATTTTTCAAGTTATTCAGAAGCTTGGAAACTAGAAAATAACAGAATGGGGCAAGAAAATCGCCCTTGGTTTCATTATCAAAATAGAATGATTATTTATACCATTTGCAACATTGCTATGCTAAGTTTGATTTTCTTTTTATTCGGAAAATTCGTGTTGTTTTGCTTTATTGCTGCTGCTGTTTCTGGCATTATCATGCTAGAAACCGTAAATTATATTGAACATTATGGCTTGTTGAGAAACAAAAATGAATATGGCCGATATGAAAAAGTAAAAAGAAATCATTCTTGGAATTCTAATCATCAAGTTGGACAAGTGTTGTTGTTTAATTTATCACGGCATTCAGATCATCATTATAACGGCAGTAAACATTACCAACTGCTAAAAAGTTTGCCAGAAAGTCCGCAAATGCCCACAGGTTATCCAGGAATGATGCTATTATCTTTATTTCCTCCTTTGTGGTTTTGGGTGATGAATAAACGAATAAAGAATACCTAAAAATAGATTTTCAGAAATAGATAATAAAAATATTGAATAAAAAATAACCAATGAATCAAGAAAAAACGGTTTCTGAAGCCATCCATTTCAGAAGATCTATCCGAGTATATGATGCTGAAAAATCTATTGATACTGCTATCGTAAAAAAATGCATTGAACAAGCCTCTTTGGCTCCAAATAGTAGCAATATGCAATTGTGGGAATTTTATCATATCACTTCCAAAGATGTTATTGCACAAATTGCTCCTTTTTGTTTTAATCAAAATGCGGCAAGAACAGCAAAACAATTGGTGGTTTTTGTTACAAGAAAAGACTTGTGGAAAAAACGAGCAAAAGCAAATTTGGCATTTATTGATCAAAATTTTGGCGCCAATAAGCCAAAATCTGAACAATCCAATAGAGAAAAAGTTGCACGGAATTATTATGGAAAACTGATCCCATTTACCTACGCGGATTTTTTAGGAATTTTTGGATTTTTGAAGTTTATAATTTTTTCAATAGTTGGAATTTTCAGGCCTATTTACAGACAAGTTCGCAATAGTGACATGCGCATTGTGGCGCATAAAACCTGTGGCTTGGCAGCACAAACGTTTATGATTTCTATGGCATCAGTAGGGTATGATACGTGTCCAATGGAAGGTTCAGATACGTTGCGTGTAAAAAAACTGTTGGGCTTGCCTTTTGGCGCAGAAATCAATATGATTGTTTCTTGCGGCATCAGAAAACCTGAGGGTGTTTATGGCGAACGTTTTCGAATTCCCTTTGAGGAAGTTTATAAAGAAGTTTAAAACAAAACAAACCCTATTTTTCAGGAACCAAAATCAACAAATTTTCCGTTTTTTTTATTTCTTCCGCATTTAAAACCATTTTGATAAACAGACCATTCAAGTATTTATCTGCTTGATCTTTATAATGTTTGCTAAAAACATTGCCTGATTGTCCTGTTGGTAAAATAGACAAACTATTTTCTACATCCGAAAAATCAACAACGCGTCTTGTGGAAGGTCCTGCTGTTATTTTATAAATTCCTGTGCTGTCCAATTTAAATATTTGGTTGTTGATTACCTCATTTCCACCAATGGTCTGAAACGGACCTACGTTGAATATTTTTCGCAACAACCCTCCTGCTTTTCCAATTGGATGCTCATGCTCTACTGAAATAACACGTTCCCATTTCCAACTTTCTACATTTTTACCCAATTGATTTTCTAAAAATGAAATTGCTTTTTTAAATGATTTTTCAAGAATTGTATTTCTAGTTTCTATTGTGTTTTTCGTAGTAATATCATCCCACCAAACCGAATTTTCACGATTGATTTGCGATACCAAGACTTGGTCTTGCAATTGCGAATTTAAAAATAATTCAAACCCTTCACCCAACTCATCATGGAAAGTTGCTGTTAAAAATTCGAATAAAAATCGATTGTAAATTGTAGGTGCAATTGCACTTTTCAAATGATTTCCATCCCATTTTTCTAAAACCGAAAATGCTGTTTTTTCAGCAATTGATAAGTTTGATGTGTTGATGTTTTTTAGCAAATCTTTACTAATATCAGCTACTGTGGATGAAGTAACATCAAACAACATTTTAGCAACATCTTGCTTGATAAAATCATTTTTATTTTTCAATAAACTTACAATTCTTTTGGCTCTATCTTCTGGCTGATAATACCCTGGATACAATTTCCCGCGAACAGAATCTGGTTGGTTATTTGCAGAATATACAAAATGATTGCTTGGATTAATGGCTTGTGGATTTTCCTCAAAAGGCAAAATTTCTAAAATTTCGTCTTCGCCAGAAGCGCCATTCAAATACATTTTTGATGACAAACCTTCGCGCAATTGATACAATTTTGCTGAGGCAAACCAAGCAATATTATTGTCTGCATCTCCATACATTACATTCAAACCTGGAGCGTGAATTTTTTCAGCTGCTTGTTTAAATTCTGATAACGATTTTGAGTGACTCATCCCGTATGCGACATCCAAAGTTTTGTTTTCCAATTGCGTATACATCCAATGCATCGCAATTGGTCTTTTGTCTTGAATATGTTCAACCAAACCATTCATAATTGGTCCGTGTTTGCTAACTTTTACGACAAAAGTAGTATCAGGATTGTCTTTAATTTTAATGGTTTTTGTACGCAATTCGTATTTTTGAAATCCTGTTGGAGTTTTGTATTCATTGTCATTTTTCGGATTATTCTCTTCCGAGTAAAAATTCAAATCGTCATTTGCCAACATCGTCAAACCGTAAGCCATTTTTTTATTATGTCCTAATAGCGGAAAAGGCATCAATGCAATATTGAATCCATAAATTTCAAAATCAGCTGTTTTGATATGGTTTTGATACCAAACAGAAGGTTGAGAAAACCCAATATGAGGGTCATTTGCAAAAATAACTTTGCCGTTTTTTGTTTTTTCAGCGCCAATAACCCAAGAATTGCTTCCAATAAAAGTGGATACTGGCAACGTTTTCATGATGTTGTTCACAGCAGTTGACAAATTGGCTTTGATAGGATTGACTTCTCTTGGAATAATTGTCAGATTTTCTGTGTAAGAATTCATGAATTCATTCAAATAAGCATCCCCTAATTTCTCTTTGATTTCTGTTAATAATGGATCTGTTTTGTGCGCCACAGCAAAACTAAAAGCCATGTATCCAAAAACATTATAGACATCTTTGATGGTGTATTTTTCTTTTTTTATACCTACTAAGGTGAATTCAATGGGGGTGCTTCCTTCTTCAATAAATTGATTGATACCGTCCAAATATTTTTGAGTTAAAATATAAGCTTTTGAATTTTTATCTAACGTTGCTATTGTTTTTTCTGCAGCTTCTTCAATTCCTAAACCACTAAAAAAAACATCTGTTTTTAGTAAGTCTTTACCGAAAATTTCTGACAATCTACCTGCTGCAATTCTACGAATCAATTCCATCTGCCACAGACGTTCTTGCGCGTGTAAATATCCCAGAGCAATATAGGCATCTTCTTGATTGTTGGCATTGATATGTGGAACACCAAATTCATCAAAATGAACAGCAACTTTTTGAGAAAGATTTTTGATACTAATTTTCCCTTCGTAGGTTGGCTTCAGTGAATTCGCATAAACCCATAAAATAATGACTACTAAAATTAGAATGAATCCACTAATTTTTAAAAATTTTTTAAAATTTTTCATTCGGAAAGTTTTTGAACTTGTCAAAGATAATAGATTTAAATCGTATTTTTGAGGCACTAATAGTTGTAACTTTCATGAAAAAAATTCAAATGGTTGACCTACAAGGTCAATACGAAAAAATAAAAGACGCTGTTGATCATTCCATTCAAGATGTATTAAACACATCTACGTATATCAATGGCCCGTTAGTAAAAGAATTTCAAGAAGATTTAGAAAAATACCTGAATGTAAAACACGTCATTCCTTGCGCAAACGGAACTGATGCACTACAAATTGCCATGATGGGTTTGGATTTAAAACCCGGAGATGAAGTCATTACAGCCGATTTTACATTCGCTGCAACAGTAGAAGTAATTGCGTTGTTGCAATTAACGCCTGTATTGGTTGATGTTGATCAAAAAACTTTCAATATTGATATTGAAGCGATTAAAAAAGCCATCACTCCAAAAACCAAAGCAATTGTTCCTGTACATTTATTTGGACAAGTTGCCAATATGGAAGCTATTTTAGAAATTGCCAAAAAACACAATTTATATGTTATTGAAGACAATGCGCAAGCAATTGGAGCGGATTATACATTTTCTGATGGCAGCAAACAAAAAGCAGGAACTATTGGCACTGTTGGCACAACCTCGTTCTTTCCGTCTAAAAATTTAGGTTGTTATGGTGATGGAGGTGCTATTTTTACCAATGATGATGCGTTAGCACACAAATTGCGTGGCATCGTAAATCACGGAATGTATGAACGTTATTTTCATGATGTAGTTGGAGTAAATTCGCGATTGGATTCTATACAAGCGGGAGTATTAAAAATAAAGTTACCCCATTTAGATACGTATTGCAACACTCGCAGAAATGCCGCTCGTTTTTATACAAAAGCGCTTAAAAATCATCCAGCAATTATTACACCAACGACACAATCCAACACAACCAAAAACTGTGGTGAATTGTGTGATTTTTGCGATTGCCATGTTTTTCATCAATATACTTTGCAAATCACCAATGGAAAACGAGATGCTCTGCACAAACATTTATTAGAAAACGGAATTCCAAATGCCATTTACTATCCTGTGGCATTGCACGCGCAAAAAGCCTATCAAGATGCAAGGTATAAAGAAGCTGATTTTCCTGTAACCAATCAACTGGTAAAAACAGTCATTTCTTTGCCTATGCATACAGAATTGGATGAGGAGCAATTGACATGTATCACAGAAACCATCATTAAATTTTTAAATTAAACAGGTATCAACCAACAACCTTATCATGAAAAAAATTTTAGTAACAGGAGGTTTAGGTTTTATTGGTTCTCACACAGTCGTAGAATTGCAAAACGAAGGATTCGAAGTAATCATTATTGATGATTTATCAAACACTTCTATAGCTGTTTTAGAGAATATTACTACTATCACAGGAAAAAAACCAGCATTTTTCAATATTGATACACGCATCAAAAGTGATTTAAAAACTTTTTTTGATAACAATATTATTGACGGAATCATCCATTTTGCTGCGTTCAAAGCAGTTGGTGAAAGCATGAGCAAACCTCTAGATTACTACGAAAACAACCTGAGTTCATTGATTTACTTGTTGCAAGAAATGAGAGATCGTAACTTAGACAACTTTATTTTCTCCTCTTCTTGTACGGTTTATGGTCAAGCCGATGAATTGCCAGTTACTGAAAAAGCACCTGTTAAAGCTGCTGAATCTGTATATGGAAACACCAAACAAATTGGCGAAGAAATCATTAGAGATGCTAGCAATGCGCATAAAATCAATAGTATTGCGTTGCGTTATTTCAATCCAATTGGAGCGCATCCAAGCATTAAAATTGGAGAATTACCATTAGGAGTACCACAAAATTTAATTCCATTTATTACACAAACTGCTGCGGGAATTCGTAAAGAATTAGCCGTTTTTGGGGATGATTATCCAACTCCTGATGGAACAGCAGTTAGAGATTACATTCACGTGGTTGACCTAGCAAAAGCACACATTGCTGCGCTAAAACGCTTAATGGAAAAAAGAAATAAAACAACTTTCGAATACTTTAATATTGGTACTGGAAAAGGAAGCTCAGTGTTAGAAGTAATCAACGCTTTTGAAAAAGTAAACAACCTAAAATTAAATTATAAAATTGTTGGCAGAAGAGAAGGAGATATTGTTGCAGCGTATGCAGACACAACAACAGCCAACAAAGAGCTAAATTGGAAAACAGAAATCAGCTTAGAAGAAGCCTTAGCATCTGCGTGGCAATGGCAGCTGAAGCAGGGATAATTTTTAATCTTACTAATTAACAATATCAAAAAACCCTGAACAATTTGTTCAGGGTTTTTCATTTAGTCAAAATCTGTTATAGAGTTTAAAGACTAATATCTAAGACTACTTAGGATCTAAAATCATTCCTATACGATCAGCAACATCTTGCAAATGGTATTTTGTTAAGGTGTTTCCTGCTGCTGCTGCTGCTTTAGCGTCACGTTGAATTCGTTTCAACTCACCTCTAACAACTGCTTTCACATCCGATTGATTTACAGTAATTCCACTTTGCTTTGCATAGCCATTATTGATTTCACGTTGGTCTTTTGCCTCGTTCAATAAATAATTCATACGATCTAAATACGCTCTTTGCAAGTTTCTTCTGTACGTATCAATAGCAGCACCATTGTACAATTCAGTCCAAATCCCTGCTCTTAAATCGTTCATCATGCTTACCAAAGTATATGCTTTTGCAGAACCATTTAAAGTTTCGTTTTCAATCATTCGTGCCATTCTTCCAGCATCTAAAATGTTGTTCAAGTTTCTTGCTTGCAAGCCTCTTACACGTTCTACAGAACCTGAAAACTCAATTTTTCCAAAGATATTTTTATCCAACATCCAAGTTGGAGTTTTGAATAAATTATCAATCAAAAACTTTAAGGCTTCTTGTTGTTTCGCTTTGTTAACGTGTGTGTATACAGCGCCTGCTTGGTCAGTAGTTTTATAATATTCATACACACCACCGATATTTGCAGTTACATGTCCCATATATCTGTTAAACTGACCTAATAATTGTCCGTACATGGTTTCTAAATCATCATAGGTCTCTCCTTTTTCTGACGTCCATTCTTCTAATTTAGGCAAAATACGTTTCAAGTTTTTGATTCCGTACATAGACGCTTTCATAGCATCATCACCTAAATCTTCGGTTTGCGAACTTGGATCAACAACACCAGATGCTTGTTGATGTCCAAAACGATACATAGGGTCTCCAGCATGCGCTAAAATCCAGGAGTCTAGGGTTTCTTTTTCACCTTTAGCATCTTTATCTATAATAGGTCTGTAACCCCAAGAGATAGCATATTTATCATAAACCCCAATATTAGGCATCAAAGCAACACCCTTATCTTCTGGTTGAGCTACATAATTAAAACGAGCATAATCCATGATTGATGGTGCAGTTCCGTATTTTGATGTAAATGATGCAGAACGCAAAGAATCTACAGCATACGCCACTGAACTACCCATGTTATGAGGCAGTCCTAACGTATGACCAACCTCGTGAGACGATACAAATTGTATCAAACGTCCCATTGTTTCAGTTTTAAATGAGTTACCACGTGCATCTTCGTTGATGGCAGCAGTTTGAATAAAAAACCAATCGTGTAACAACGTCATTACATTGTGATACCAATTGATGTCAGACTCTAAAATTTCACCTGAACGTGGGTCACTTACGTGAGGTCCGTTTGCATTTGGAATTGGGGATGCTAAATATCTTACTACAGAATAACGAACATCTTCAGGAGACCAATCTGGGTCTTCTTCTTTAGTTGGAGGATCTTTAGCTATAATTGCATCTTTAAAACCTGCAGCTTCAAAAGCAACTTGCCAATCTTCAATACCTTGTTTGATATAAGGAACCCATTCTTTTGGGGTCGCTCTATCTACATAATATACGATTTGTTTTTTGGGCACCACCAATTCGCCTCTGTTAAACTTTTCGATATCTTCATCTTTTACTTCCAACCTCCATCTGTCTAAATAAGTAATCGTTTTACTTTTTTGAGCTTCTAAACCATAATCAACTTGTCCTCGAGCAAACCATCCAACGCGCTCATCAAAATAACGACGTTTCATAGGTACTTTTGGCAATAAAATCATAGAATTGCTCATCTCTAAAGAGATAGATCCCAAACTTCTGTTTGACGGTGAAGCTGATGCAAAATACGTTTTTACATGTCTTAACTCAATATTTTCAGGATAACTACTTACGCGCTCTGTATATGAACGCGAATTGTCTAATCTTGAAACTTTGTAACGAGTTCTGTAGCTATCTGGAAAACCTAATGGTTTTACATCTTCTTTTAGTAAAGGGGTTGCATCAATAACAACTGCAGTACTATCTTTATTAATAGCTTTGATAGGAAAACTGAACAAAATAGGCTCAAAATTTGAGTTTACAACTGCTTCATGAACAGGTAAAATTGTGTCAGCTACAACATCATGAGAAACCACTCTTAATAACACTTGCTCACCTTTGCGTTGCCAACGCAATACTTCTGTTGCAGTTTTACCACCACCAAAGCCAATTTCGCTCGCTGTTTTTGCGATACGAGTTACCATCAACATTTCTCTTTCAAAAAGTGAATCAGGAATCTCGAATAAATAAGTTTCGTCTTTTGAATGCACATGGAATAACCCTTTATCGGTTGTCATGTCTTTGGTTACAACCTTTCCATAAGGTTGAGGACCTGATTTTTTAGGTTCAGGTTTTGTAGCAGGAGTAACTACTGCTGGTTTTTTATCATTTTTTTTGTCTTTCTTTCTTTGTGCAGATGCATCCAAAGAAAAAGCAAAAACAAAAGCTACTGAAAGCAGTTGTATTACTATTTTTTTTGTTGTCATTATATGTTTGATTTGAATTGCGTCCGAAAATACACAAACCAATAAAGATGAAGTCTTAAAATAATGTTAAAGAGAAAAAACAAAGGTTAATACAATAAAAAAAGCCTTTTAAAAATATTAAAAGGCTTCTGTATTGATGAATTTTTACTGCAAAAAAGCTTCTTTTATATTATCAACATAATCCAATTTCTCCCATGTAAATGTCTCTACCTCTTGAGAAACAGTCTCACCCATTGGATTTGAAAATGTAACCGTTTTTGTTTCAGGAGTTCTTCCCATATGACCATAAGCTGCAGTTTCTGAATAAATGGGTGTTCTCAATTTTAATCGCTTTTCGATGAAATAGGGACGCATATCAAATATTTCCTTTATTTTCTGTCCAATCTCACCATCTGTCATGTCTACTTTAGCGGTTCCATATGTATTTACGTTTATACTGGTAGGCTCTGCAACACCAATTGCATACGAAACTTGTACCAATACTTCTTTGCACAATCCTGCAGCCACCATATTTTTAGCAATATGTCTGGTTGCATATGCTCCTGAACGATCTACTTTGCTTGGGTCTTTTCCTGAAAATGCGCCTCCTCCATGAGCACCTTTTCCCCCATATGTATCCACAATAATTTTTCTTCCGGTCAATCCAGTATCTCCATGTGGCCCTCCTATCACAAAAACGCCTGTTGGATTGATATGATACTGTATTTTGGCATTGAACAACTGCTGAATGTGATTTGGCAATTTTGCAATCACTCTAGGAATTAATATATTTTTGATGTCATTATTAATGACTTTCAACATGGCGTCTTCTGCATTTTTTTTATCTTCAGTACTGTTTGATACTGGTTTGATGAAATCGTCATGTTGTGTAGAAATTACAATCGTATCAATTCTTTGTGGCACATTGTCATCAGAATATTCAATCGTAACTTGACTTTTTGCATCAGGTCTTAAATAGGCGATTTCTTTATTTTCTCTTCTAATTTGAGACAGCTCTTTTAACAATCTGTGTGATAATTCCAACGCCAAAGGCATGAAATTTTCAGTTTCGTCAGTAGCATAACCAAACATCATTCCTTGGTCTCCCGCACCTTGCTCTTCTGGATTTTGTTTATCAACTCCTTGATTGATATCAGGAGATTGCTCATGAATTGCCGATAAAACACCACAGGAATTACCATCAAACATATATTCGCTTTTGTTGTAGCCGATTTTATTTATAACTTCTCTTGCTATTTGCTGCACATCCAAATATGTTTGAGATTTTACTTCACCAGCCAAAATTACCTGTCCTGTAGTAACTAAGGTTTCACAGGCTACTTTACTAGATTTATCAAAAGCTAAAAAATTATCAATCAATGCATCGCTTATTTGATCTGCGATTTTATCTGGATGTCCTTCAGAAACACTCTCTGAGGTAAATAAATACGACATAAAAAAAGTTTTTTTAGTTTGAAAAAAAATAAAAAATGATTGCTTAGTGGCTAAAAGAAGTAGAAACTTACTGCTTTAGCATTTTTTTATGAGGTTGCAATCAGTTCAAATTTTTCCTCTTTGTTAAGTTTGCAAATTTAAGGTTAAATTCTAAACAGAAATCATTTTTAAGAAAAATTTATCAAATGAAATAAAATAGTTCTTTGGCAAAGAAAAGCATTTCGTAAAAAATGGAGTTTTTATTTGGATATTCCAATTTTCTGTTGCAATATTTGTGCTCACAAAGTTCAATAACTTATCGAAATGTTATCAAGAAAGGTGGAGGGATTAGACCCTTTGAAACCTTAGCAACCCTTTAGAGATAAAGAAGGTGCTAAATTCTACTTAACTATTTTTAGTTGGATAGATGACAAAAAATGAATTTTTCTATTCTGGAAATTTCAATTTTCTTAATAACATTTTTCTAGTAGGTACATCAACAAAATTTGATGTAGTTGGCTTTTGGTTTAATTATTTATTAACTCAAAAAAAATTAGAAAAATGAGTACACAAAAAATCGCAACAAACGCGTTGCATGCAGGACATGATGTCACAAAAAATGGAGGAACAAGAGCAGTTCCTATTTACCAAACAACATCGTATGTTTTTAACGATTCGAATCATGCTGCAAACCTATTTTCATTGAAAGAATTAGGATTTATTTACACCCGATTAAACAATCCAACCAATCAAATTTTACAGGATCGATTGGCAGCTATTGAAGGTGGAATTGGAGCTGTCGTTTTTGCTTCTGGAACAGCCGCTATTTCAACAGGATTGTTAACTTTATTAAAAGCAGGCGATCACATTGTTGCTTCAAGTAGTTTGTATGGAGGAACGTATAATTTACTAAATGTAACTTTGCCAAGATTGGGTATTACAACTACATTTGTGGATGCCTCCAATCCAGATAACTTTAGAACTGCAGTTCAAGAAAACACGAGAGCTTTTTTTGTAGAGTCTTTAGGAAATCCAAAATTAGATGTATTGGATTTAGACGCCATATCAACAGAAGCAAAAGCAGCCAAAGTGCCTTTTATTGTAGATAATACAGTGGCAACTCCTGCCCTACTAAACCCAATAAAACAGGGAGCTGATATTGTGATTCACTCGTTGACAAAATACATTGGTGGTCAAGGAAATTCTTTAGGAGGCGCCATTATTGATGCAGGAACATTTGATTGGTCTAATGGAAAATTTCCTGAATTTACAGAACCTTCAGCGGGTTATCATGGATTGAAATATTATGAAACATTGGGCGCAGCTTCTTATACATTCAAACTAATTTTAGAGGGATTGCGTGATTTTGGAGGCGCATTGAGTCCAACAAATGCCTTCAATATCATTCAAGGTTTGGAAACGCTTTCTGTAAGAATCAAACAACATTCACAAAATGCCTTAGAAATTGCCAAATGGTTAGAGCAACAAGAGGAAGTTGCTTGGGTAAATTATCCTGGTTTAGAAAGTAGTGCCTATAAATCATTGGCTGATAAATATTTGCCAAATGGTCAAAGTGGGATTGTTACTTTTGGAGCAAAAGGCGGATTTGAAGCAGCAAAAACCATAGCTGACGAAACAAAATTATTCTCATTATTGGCAAATATTGGCGATACAAAATCGTTAATCATTCATCCATCAAGTACAACACATCAACAATTAAATGAAGAGCAACAAAAAAGTACTGGAGTAACTACTGATTTAATTCGACTTTCTGTTGGAATAGAAGATGTTGATGATTTAAAAGCCGATTTAAAAGCTGCGTTTGCTAAAATTTCAAAATAAAATAACTTGTGAAGCACGATTTGCCTTTTATCATCATTCCAACTTTCACTACCGAAAGTGGAACCGAATTTCAAAATATAGAATTGAGCTACCAATTATTTGGACAGCAACCGGGCACTGCTCCTGTGGTTTTAGTAAATCATGCGTTGACAGGAAATAGCAATGTTGCAGGAGAAAATGGTTGGTGGTCAGATATTATTGGTGATGAAAAAACAATTGATACACAAAAATATACCGTGCTTACATTCAATATTCCTGGAAATGGTTTTGACGGTTTTGTGATTGATGATTATAAAAGTTTTATTGCAAGAGACATTGCACGTATTTTTTTAATTGGGTTGAAAGAGCTAAAAATAAATCAACTTTTCGCCTTGATTGGCGGTTCTTTGGGTGGTGGAATTGCATGGGAAATGGTCGTGTTAAATACCAAACTAACACAGCATTTTATACCTGTTGCCACAGATTGGAAATCTACAGACTGGTTGATTGCCAATTGCCAAATTCAAGAGCAATTTTTAGTGAATTCCAGCAATCCTGTGCATGATGCAAGAATGCATGCCATGTTGTGCTATAGAACTCCTGAATCTTTTAAAAACCGTTTTCAGCGTTCTAAAAACGAAAATTCAAACATATTTAATGTAGAAAGTTGGTTGTTGCATCATGGTAAAAAATTGCAAGAACGTTATCAGTTGTCTTCCTACAAATTGATGAATCAGTTGTTAAAATCAATTGATGTTACCAATAATGGAAAAATTCCAATGGAAATTTTAGATACTATTGAGGCAAATATTCACATTATTGGTGTTGATTCTGACTTGTTTTTTACCGCAGACGAAAACAGGGAAACACATAGAAAATTGGCATTGACCAAAGAAAATGTAACCTACAATGAAATCAATTCTGAACATGGTCATGACGCATTTTTGATTGAATATGACCAATTGCAAAAAATTATTGAACCTATTTTTAATAAAGATTATAGAACTAAAAAAATGAAAGTTGTAAAATTCGGAGGAAAATCGTTAGCCAATGAAACTGGACTGCCTTATGCAATTGACATCATTCTTGATAAAATAAAACAAAAGGAAAAATTCACGATTGTTGTCTCTGCTAGAGGAAATACCACAGATGAATTGGAAGCTATTTTAGAAAAAGCAGCTGCCAAAAAAAACTATCAAACCGATTTTGAAAAACTGCAAACTTATCAGTTAGCGCCAAATAAAAATTTAGATTTTTCAACAGAATTCAACAAACTGAAAAGCATTTTTGAAGGAGTTTTTTTGTTGGGAGATTACAGTGAAAAAATCAAAGATGAAGTATTGGCACAAGGTGAATTGTTATCTGTAAAATTATTGGCTAGTTTATTTGAAAATAAAGGAATTCCAGTAAAAATAGGAGATACCAGAAAACTAATCATTACCGATGAAAATTTTGGAAATGCACAACCTATCAAAACAATTTCGAAAGAAAATGTGGTCAAATTTTTCAAAGAAAATTCAAAAACAGTAAATCTTGTTACTGGATTTATAGCGAGCAATCAAAAAAACGAAACCACTACATTAGGCAGAAATGGCAGTAATTATACTGCTGCGTTGTTGGCTAATTATTTAGATGCAGATGAGTTGCAAAATTACACGCATGTCAATGGAATTTTCACTGCAAATCCTGAGTTGGTAACTGATGCCAAAAAAATTGACCAATTATCATTTTCTGAAGCGAATGAACTGGCGAATTTTGGTGCCACCATTTTACATGCAAAAACCATCATTCCTTTGTTGGAAAAAAACATTAATCTACGCATTTTAAATACGTTTAATAAAGAAGATAAAGGCACGTTAATCACCTCTGAAAGTGGTGCAAAAGGCATCAAATCCATTTCAACAATTACCAATGTTTGTTTACTGAATTTTGAAGGAAGAGGTTTGTTAGGGAAAGTTGGAGTTGATGCACGAATTTTTAAAACGTTGAGTGCAAAAAATATCAGTGTGAGCATCATCTCTCAAGGCTCTTCTGAGAGAGGAATTGGTTTTGTGATTGAAGAAAACAAAGCTGAAGAAGCTGTAAAAGCCCTAGAAAATGAATTTGAAAATGATTTTTATTCACAAGATGTCAATCAAATTTCGATCATCAAAAATGTAGCGGTTATTTCAATTATTGGACAAGATTTAAGCGAATTTCATCATCCATACAATGCGTTGATTAAAAATCAAATTGTGCCGTTGCTTTTTAACAATTCAATTACTGGAAAAAATGTTAGTATTGTTGTAAAAAAAGAACAACTGCACAAAGCTGTTAATGTCATTCATGGGCAAGTATTTGGTGTTTCTAAAAAAGTGAATATTGCCATTTTTGGAAAAGGTTTGGTTGGTAGCACTTTAATCAATCAGATGTTGGAAAATGCAGTGCAAATTTTAGAAAGAAGAAAAATTCAATTGCATGTGTTTGCAGTAGCAAATTCCAAAAAAATTCTATTGAATACATCAGGCGTTTCTGCAAATTGGGAACAAGAATTAGTTTCAAATGGAGATGAAAAAGCAACTGTTTTTGATGTTATTCATTTTGCAAAAACACATCATTTAGAGAATTTAATTGCAGTTGATAATACAGCAAGCGCTGATTTTGTAACGCAATATATCCCATTAATTGAAGCAGGTTTTGACTTGGTTTCGTGCAATAAAATTGCGAATACCTTGTCTTTTGATTTTTACAAAAAATTGCGCTCAAAATTAAAAGAACATAAAAAACAATATTTATACGAAACCAATGTTGGTGCAGGGTTGCCATTGATTGATACCATCAGACTATTGCATGAATCAGGAGAAAATATCACTAGAATTCGAGGTGTGTTTTCAGGAACGTTGAGTTATTTATTCAACACATTTTCTGCGGAAGAAATTTCATTTTCAACAGTATTGCAAGACGCCATTTCCAAAGGTTTTACTGAACCAGACCCAAGAGATGACTTAGCTGGTGTTGATGTTGCTAGAAAATTATTAATTTTAGCGAGAGAATTGGATTTAGAAAATGAATTGCATGAAGTGGCCGTTCAAAACCTAATTCCTGAAAATTTGAGAAATGGAACTGTTACTGATTTTTTAAGCAATTTAGAATTATTAAATAACGAATATCAAATACTAAAAAATACCCAAAAACCCAATCATGTATTGCGTTATATTGGAGATTTAAGTGGAGATTTATCTCAGGAAAAAGGAATTTTAGAAGTGAAATTAGTTTCTGTCGAACAAAATTCTCCTTTAGGTTCTTTAAAAGGTTCTGATGCTATTTTTGAAATTTATACAGAATCGTATGGAACGCAACCGATTGTCATTCAAGGTGCTGGAGCAGGTGCAAAAGTAACTGCAAGAGGAGTTTTTGGAGATATTTTACGATTGGCAAAACATAATAATTGACACACAGTGTCATTCTGAACTTGTTTCAGAATCTCATAAAAATATAAAATGAGTACTAAAAAACATTTCGAAACAAACGCAATTAGAAATCAGACTGAAAGAAGTCAGTTTTCTGAACATTCAACACCATTATATCTCACATCAAGTTTTGTTTTTGACGATGCTGAAGACATGCGTGCTTCTTTTGCTGAGGAAAAAGAACGTAATTTATACAGCCGATTTACAAACCCGAATACAACCGAATTTGTAGACAAAATTGTTGCAATGGAAGGTGCAGAAGCTGGCTATGCATTTGCAACAGGAATGGCTGCAATTTTTACGTCGTTTGCAGCTTTGCTAAAAGCAGGTGATCACATTGTTTCTTGCAGTTCCGTTTTTGGTTCTACACACGCAATGTTTACCAAATTTTTACCAAAATGGAATATTGAAACTTCTTATTTTAAGTTTAATGAAGCTGATTTGATTGAAAATTTGATTCAAGAAAATACCAAAATTTTATATATTGAAACACCAACAAATCCTGCTGTAGATATTTTAGATTTGGAATTCATTGGGAAAATTGCCAAAAAACACAATCTGATTTATATTGTAGATAATTGTTTTGCAACACCTTACGTTCAGCAACCCATCAAATTTGGAGCTGATCTGGTAATACACTCTGCTACAAAATTGATGGATGGTCAAGGCAGGGTTTTAGGTGGAATTACAGTTGGCAACAAAGAATTGATGCATGAAATATATATTTTTGCCAGAAATACAGGGCCTGCAATGTCGCCATTCAATGCCTGGGTTTTGTCAAAAAGTCTGGAAACGTTAGCAATCAGAGTTGAAAAACATGCTGAAAATGCTTTGAAAGTTGCAGAATTTTTAGAAAACCATCCAAACGTTAAAATGGTAAAATATCCGTTTTTAAAATCACATCCTCAATATGAAATTGCCAAAAAGCAAATGAGTTTAGGAGGCAATATTGTTGCTTTCGAAATTAAAGGCGGAATTAATGCCGGGAGAACTTTTTTAAACAACATCAAAATGTGTTCATTATCTGCAAATTTAGGCGATACAAGGACTATTGTTACACATCCATGCTCCACAACGCACAGTAAACTATCTGAAAAAGACAGATTAGAAGTAGGAATTACTGATGGTTTGGTGCGTGTTTCTGTTGGATTGGAAAATGTGGTTGATATTATTGCTGATATTGATCAAGCATTGGCTTTTGATGCTTAGTTATTAGAATTTTAAACACAGTTCAAAGTTCAGAGTTCAATATTCAAAGCAAAAACTACCAACTAAAAGCTAAAAACTAATATCTTTGTTTCATGCTGTCTAAAAAAACAAAGTACGGAATCAAAGCGCTAACTTATTTGGCGAAACAACATGACAAAAGTCCTGTGCAAATTGCTACGATTTCAAAAAGTGAAAATATTTCACTGAAATTTTTAGAAAGCATCTTATTAACACTCAGAAAAACAGGTTTTTTAGGATCTAAAAAAGGAAAAGGTGGAGGTTATTATTTATTAAAACATCCATCAGAAATTTTAATGACAGATGTCATGCGTGTTCTAGAAGGACCCATTGCCATGGTTCCTTGTGTAAGCTTGAATTTTTATGAAAAATGCGATGACTGTCCTGACGAAAATGCTTGCTCTGTTCACAATTTAATGATACAAGTAAGAGATAGTACACTTCAAATTTTCAAGAATACTTCTTTGGACAAATTGACAAAAAATCAGTTTTGATTTGATGAAAAAAATACTCCTCATTTTTGTAGTTTTTTGCTCACTTCAAAATTTTTCTCAATCAGAAAAACCATTAAAAACCAAATTCACCAACTTTTTATCAAAATCCTATTACAGCATCAATTTAGGAGGGATTTTTTATCCTTTTTCTAACGACAATTTGATTGATGGATATGAAACAGAATCTTTTAGTCGTAATTGGTTTTCTGGTAGGTTGTTGTTAGGTCACAAAATTACAGATGATTTTTCGGTTCAATTTGGAACCATGAGACCTGCCGCATGGTTTAAATATGACAACGTAAATAATATTGGTTATGACAGAAGTGTTTGGATAAATGCTTGGTCTTTATCGTTAAAAAAAGATTTTAAAATCACTGAAAAAACTTCACTCTATATAGAATCAGGCATTGCTAATGTCACCAGATTTGGTTTTTCAATTAATGACAAAGTAATTTACGATGACGCTCATTTTGCGAGTTTACTATATGGTTTTGGTTGTCAATATTGGCTAACAGATAAATGGCGTTTGTCAGCAAATGGTACTTTTTTACCAAAATCAACCAAACAGAATCAACCTTCTATTTCGCAAGCAAGTTTGGGTTTTGAATATCATTTGAAACAAGTAGATGATAAAACAGCG
The DNA here is from genome assembly GCA_030758355.1 of Polaribacter sp. GTDB lineage: Bacteria > Bacteroidota > Bacteroidia > Flavobacteriales > Flavobacteriaceae > Polaribacter. The sequence goes on along the minus strand of JANREL010000101.1, from coordinate 4,989 downwards.
GATGATTATGCAAAAAACGAATATTTTTTTCCAAACAACATTTTACAAGTTAGTTATGGTACAAGTGCCATTGGTTTTGGTGTGAATCGCTTTTTTGGAATGAGCTTAAAAGTAGGCAATTTTGAAAGTTTTGGAATTCCGATATTTTGGGTTGGAGAAGCCAAAGCCACAAATGCTTTTTCGATAACTTACCAACGATTGATTTATCGTTCAGAAAAAATATTTTCCTTGGATTGGGGTGCAAGTGTCACCGCTTTTCAATCATCATTAAACAATGAAAATGTGTTTGCTTTTTCCATTTTCCCAGTTTTGCGTTTCTATTTATTGCGAAGAGATGGGTATGATTTTTATACAAATTACTCCTTAATTAGCCCTACTCTATTGACCAAAAGTGATATTGATGGATTAGAAACAGGTCCTAAAGTAATTTTTCAAGACACTATGGGTTTTGGAGTTTTTTTTGGAAAAAACAGAAAATACAATGCTGAACTGCGCATTATGCATTATTCAAATGGGAATATTTTTACTAGAAATGATGGTGTTGCAATTCCACTACAATTTACATTAGGAAAAACTTTTTAGTAAAAATCATACAAACCTTTTTATATTCCATCATTATTATATTTCAAAGCCTTATAATTTGATCACAAATACTGTTATTTTGATAATATTTTAAGTAATTTCTTTATAATCTACTAAAACTATAGGGTTTAAATAAATTTCACATTTTTTTTACTGTTTTATTTTTCTAATTACCGTAAGTTTGCATACCCTATTAATACGATAGGGTTTATATAAATATGATTGCAAGTCAAATGATTTTTAATAAAACAGCATCAAAAAGTAGTTTTGAAGAAGATAAAAAATCCGAAAAACCTTTTAGAAGTATTGTCAAAGCATTTAGCTGGAGAATTGTTGGAACGCTTGATACACTAATTGTTTCTTTTTTTATTACACAAAAAGTTTCCATTGCAGCATCAATTGCATCTATTGATTTTATAACAAAAATAGTGTTGTATTTCTTTCACGAAAGAATTTGGAATGCAGTAAAATGGGGAAAAAAATGAGTTTAGATATCCAAAAAATAAACAAAGAATTGCAAGAAAAAAGTCCGAATGAAATTATTTCTTGGGCAATCAGTATAGCAAAAAAACCAGTAATTACCACCAATTTTCGCCCTTACGAAGTGGCAATTTTAAAGGCCGTAACAGAAGTCAAAAACAATATCAAAGTAATCTGGTGTGATACAGGTTATAACACTGTTCAAACTTACAAACACGCTGAATTATTGATTGCAAAATTGAATTTAAACATTCATTTATATACACCAAAACAAACAGTTGCGCATAGAAATGTGGTTTTAGGTGTGCCAAGTATAGACGATCCAAAACATCAAATTTTTACGGAACAAGTAAAACTAGAACCTTTTACAAGGGCCATGAAAGAACATCAACCAGATTTTTGGTTTACGAATTTACGAAAAGGACAAACTACCTTTAGAGATAGTATTGATATTATTTCTCAAAGTAAAGACGGTATTTTAAAAGTGAGTCCATTTTATCATTGGTCAGATGAAGATTTAGATGCGTATTTATCTGAAAAACAACTGCCTAACGAGTTTGTGTATTTTGATCCAACAAAAGTAGAAAGTAATAGAGAATGTGGATTGCATTCTTAAAAAATAATAAAAATGAGTAAAAAAATCTTGGAGGTAAATGCTTTAGAAAGTGAGGCTATTTATATTTTTAGAGAGGTTGTTGTCCAATTTGAGCGTCCTGTATTGCTGTTTTCTGGAGGAAAAGATAGCATTACACTAGTTCGTTTGGCGCAAAAAGCTTTTTATCCAGCTAAAATTCCTTTTCCATTATTACACATTGATACTGGTCATAACTTTCCTGAAACGATTGAATTTAGGGACAAATTGGTGCGTGATTTAGGTTTGGAATTGATCGTTAGAAAGGTGCAAGATAATATAGATAATGGCAAAGTAAAAGAAGAAAAAGGCAGGTATGCAAGCAGAAATATTTTACAAACAGAAACGCTGTTAGACGCTATTGAAGAGTTTGATTTTGATGCTTGTATTGGAGGCGCAAGAAGAGATGAAGAAAAAGCAAGAGCCAAAGAACGAATTTTTTCTGTAAGAGATGATTTCGGTCAATGGGATGAAAAAAACCAACGTCCTGAATTGTTTGATATGCTTAATGGACGGATTGAATTAGGCCAAAATGTTCGTGTTTTTCCTATTTCTAACTGGACAGAATTGGATGTTTGGTCATATATCAAAAAAGAACAATTGGAGATTCCTTCTATCTATTTTGCACACAAACGAAAAACATTTGTAAGAGACGGATTTATCTGGTCAGTCAATGATGAATTTGTCTACAGAGATGAATATGAGGAGATTATAGAAAGAATCGTGCGTTTCAGAACAGTAGGTGACATGAGTTGCACTGCTGCAGTAATTTCGGATGCAAGTACTATTGAAAAAGTTGTGGAAGAAATCAAAGATTCATCAATCTCAGAAAGAGGCGCCAGAATTGACGATTCACGATCAGAAGCAGCCATGGAAAAACGAAAACAACAGGGATATTTTTAAGAAAATGGAAGTACTAAAAATAGCAACAGCAGGAAGTGTAGATGATGGAAAAAGCACTTTAATTGGTCGACTTTTATACGATACAAAGTCGTTAACAATGGATAAATTAAAAGCCATTGAAGAAAAAAGCAAACAACGAGGTTTTGATTATTTAGATTTTTCACTAGCAACTGATGGTTTAATTGCAGAACGTGAACAAGGAATTACCATTGATGTAGCGCATATTTATTTTTCTACCCCTGCCAAAAGTTTCATCATTGCTGATTCTCCAGGTCACGTGGAATACACCCGAAATATGGTCACTGGCGCCTCAAATTCACAAGTATCTATCATTTTGGTAGATGCTAGAAATGGGGTGGTTGAACAAACGTGCCGTCATTTTTTTATCAATAATTTATTAAAAATTAAAGAAGTAATTGTTGCTGTAAACAAAATGGATTTGGTGAATTTTTCGGAAGAAAAGTTTCAATCCATCAAAAATGAAATTTACTATTTAGCAACCAAAAGTGATTTTGAGAGTCAAAAAATTACATTCATTCCAATTTCTGCATTGAATGGTGATAATGTGGTTAAAAAATCAACAGAAATGTCATGGTATCAAGGGGAAACGTTATTGCATTATTTAGAAAATATCGATCCAACTCAAATCAATGAAAACACAAAAGCTCGATTTCCTGTACAAACTGTAATCAGACCAAAAACTGCTGAATATCATGATTTTAGAGCGTATGCTGGAAAAATTTATGGTGATAGTTTTTCAATTGGAGACCCAATTTTGGTGTTGCCTTCTTTGACAAAATCTACTATCAAAAATATTTATTTTTTTGATCAAGAGTTTGACACAGCGCTTTCAGGTAGTTCAGTTTCCATCACTTTAACAGATGATGTAAATGTAAGTAGAGGTGATATGATTGTGAAAATTGATGAAATTCCCACAATTTCAAAAGACTTAGAAGCAACTATTTGTTGGATGGATAAAGAGCCGCTTCAAAACTCTCAAAAATATTTATTGAAACATGGTGTCAATGATGTACAAGCAAAAATTACGCATTTGTCAACAATTTTAAAAACTGATTTTTCTGGTATTGAAGAAAATCCAACAGTTTTGACTTTAAATCAAATTGGTGATATTCAATTAAAAGTTAACAAACCACTTTTTTTTGACACCTATAAAAAACATAAATACAATGGCGCTTTTATCTTAATCAATCCAAAAACTAATAATACTGTTGGTGTTGGATTCATAAAATAAACTAAAAAAATGAAAAGTTTTAGAACAGAAATAGAAAATCCGGTTGTCGAAAAAGACATCATTGAATTGGCTGATAAAATAGCACAATACAATAATCTTCAGATAGATGAGGAGAAATTCAGAAGTTTGCGATTGGCTAGAGGCGTCTATGGTCAGCGTCAACAAGGAGTTCAAATGATTCGTATTAAATTGCCCTATGGAAAAGTAAACAGCAAACAATTAAGGCGAATTGCAGCAGTTTCAGACGAATATTCTATTGGAAAATTACACATTACCACACGTCAGGATATCCAAATTCATTATGTTGATTTGAACAGAACACCTGAATTGTGGGCTGAATTAGAAAAAGAGGATGTTACTTTACGAGAAGCATGCGGAAACACCGTTAGAAATGTAACAGCTTCCGAAACTGCAGGCATTGATATTGAAGAACCTTTTGACGTTTCGCCTTATGCAGATGCCGTTTTTCGTTTCTTTTTAAGAAATCCTTTTTGTCAAGAAATGGGACGAAAATTCAAAGTTTCTTTTTCTGCTTCTGATGCTGACACAGGACTTTCTTACATGCACGATTTGGGTTTTATCGCCAAAATTGAAAATGAAATTCGTGGATTTAAAGTGATGATTGCTGGAGGTTTGGGTTCACAACCACGTCATGCAGATGTACTGTACGAATTTTTACCTTCGGATCAAATAATTCCAACAATGGAAGGAATTTTACGGGTTTTTGATAGATATGGAGAACGAAAAAGCAGGGGAAAAGCTCGTTTAAAATTTCTAATCAATGATATTGGTTTGGAAGAATTCATCAAATCGGTTGATGCTGAACAAAATGCCATCGAATTTAAAACCGTTGAAATTGATGTAGAAAATTATTCGTACTCAAAACCAGTAACTATTTCAACAATTCCTAAAGCAACTATTGGTAATGAAAAAGCCTTTGAAACTTGGAAATCAACCAACGTAATTCCTCAAAAACAAGAGGGTTTTGTTGCAATTGGAGTGAAAGTTTTATTAGGAAATTTCACTACAGATGTTGCCAGAAAATTGGCTGATTTGGTTGAAAAATATGCAGCATCGGAAATCCGTTTTACCTTACGTCAAAATTTATTAATTCCTTTTGTAAAAGAAGAATTTTTGGAAT
>JANREL010000100.1 GCA_030758355.1 Polaribacter sp. | reverse complement strand
ACCCGCGACCCCATGCGTGACAGGCATGTATTCTAACCAACTGAACTACCAAACCGTTGCTACCTATATCGGTATTGCGGATGCAAATATACTCTTGTTTTTATTTCTGACAAAGAAAATTATTAAAATTTTCTTCTACTTGTTAAATAGTTCGTGAGCACTGTTGTAAATCCATTTTGAATATCTACTGGGACATAATCAATTTTGTATTGCAAACATTTATCTTTCAATGCTTTAAAATAATTTTCTATCAATATTTTATAGCTGCTTTGAATATTTTCAGCATACAAATCTATGGACTCTCCAGTCTCAACATCTACTAATTTTTTGGGTGAATTGTCAAAATTGAAGTTCAATTCCAATTCAGCATCATAGGTATGGAACAAAACTACTTCGTGTTTGTTGTATTTTAAATGACGCAATGCTTCAAACAATTCCTCGCTTTCATGATCTGTTTGAAACATATCAGTAAACAGAAAAATTAAGGATCTTCTGTGAATTTTTTCTGCGATTTCGTGTAAATATCTATAGGTGTCTGTGGCCGTTTTAGATGTTGATTCCAACAATTGTTCTAATTGATGCAACAACATTTTTCGATGACGCTCACTACCTTTTTCTGGGGCATAATATTCGTAAGTATCGGCATATATGCTAAGTCCAACCGCATCTCTTTGACGCTTTAAAATTTCCATCAAACAAGCTGCTGCAACTGCCGAAAAACCAATTTTATTCAAAGATTCCAAATTTTGTGATTTTACTATCGGAAAATGCATGGATGCTGAATTATCAATTATAATATGGCATCTTAAATTGGTTTCTTCTTCGTATTTTTTGGTGTATAATCTCTCGGTTTTAGCAAATAATTTCCAATCGATATGACGTGTGCTTTCGCCTTTATTGTATAATTTGTGTTCAGAAAATTCCACCGAAAATCCATGAAACGGACTTTTGTGGATGCCTGTAATGAATCCTTCAACAACTTGTTTTGCAAGTAAATTCAAGTTTTTTATTTCTGAAGTTTGATGTTGAGATAATTCCATATTATTTTTTGATGCTTTGTGCCTTTATTAAATTATCTTTTGTTTGTTGTAATTTTTTTAATAAAATTGGATTGTATTTTGAGTTTTCAATTCAAAGGTCTTGTAAAATTTTATTCACTTATTTCGAAGAATAGTCCTCAATAGTACTTGCTAATCACGCTTTTGGAAAAATAATATCGCCTGTCAATTGCACTTATTCTAATTTTTCTAACACTGATTTTAGGTGTTTTATGAATGATTTTTGTCATCAAAAGGAATTGTAATAAAAAAGCATAATAAAAAGAAGTAAAAGTATTTCACAAGTCGATTTTCAAAGTATAAAAATAAAAAAAGGTTTGACTTAAGCCAAACCTTTTACATTATATAAATTGTTAATTACTACTATAACGCAGCTTCAATTTTACTTGTGTACACATTTTTTGGAGCAACACCTACTTGTTTGTCAACAACTTCACCGTTTTTAAATATCAAAACAGTTGGAATATTTCTTACACCATATTTCGCAGCAAACTCTTGATTTGCATCCACATCTACTTTTCCAATGATTGCTTTCCCTTCATATTCTGCGTGAATTTCGTCAACGATAGGTCCTACCATTCTGCATGGTCCACACCAAGCAGCCCAAAAATCTACCAATACTGGTTTGTCTGATTTTAATACAACTTCTTCGAAAGTTGCATCTGTTATTTCTAATGCCATTGTATGTTTGTTTTATTTAATGAACTGATTTATTGATTACAAAAGTACGCAATTTATTTACTTTGAAGATTTCAAAAAATTGCTTTTTACTATCTGTCTATCAATTCAAGCTATGCGTACATTTAAAATAATTCTTTTGCGATTTCACGAATATTATCACTTTTCCCCATAGAGTAATAATGTAAAACAGGTACTCCAGCAGCTAATAATTCTTTGGATTGATCAATAGCCCATTCAATTCCAACTTGTTTTATTTGCTGATTTGTCGTGCATTTTTCTACTTCAGTGATTAAACTCTCTGGTAAATCAATTCTAAAAACTTGGGGTAATAACTGCAAATGACGTTTCACAGACAAAGGTTTAATTCCAGGAATAATTGGTACTGTTATTCCCATATTTTTTGCGGCTTCTACAAATTCGAAGTATTTTTTATTATCGAAAAACATTTGAGTTACAATATAGTCTGCGCCAGCATCTACTTTTTCTTTCAATCTTTTTAAATCGGTTTGCATAGAAGGCGCCTCCAAATGTTTTTCAGGATACCCGGCAACACCAATACAAAAATCGGTTTTATTATTGCTTTCAATAGCATCATGCAAATATTTACCATTATTCAAATTATGAATTTGAACAACTAAATCTTTGGCATACTCATGACCACCTTCAATAGGTTCAAAATATTTTTGATGGCTCATGGCATCACCTCTCAAAGCCATAACATTTTCAATTCCAAGATAATGACAATCCACCAAGACATATTCTGTTTCTTCTTTGGTAAACCCCCCACACAACACATGAGGTACAGTATCTACATGATATTTATGTTTGATAGCTGCGCAAATTCCCACAGTTCCAGGTCGCATTCTGGTTATTTTTCTATCCAATAATCCATTGCCTTTGTCAATATAAACGTATTCTTCTCTTGACGTAGTCACATCAATAAATGGTGGATTGAACTCCATTAATGGATCAATGTTATTGTATAATTCTTGAATGCTATTGCCTTTTTTTGGCGGAATAATTTCAAAGGAAAACAAGGTTTTCCCGTTTGAATTTTTGATGTGATCTGTTATTTTCATTCTCTTAAATCCCTAAAAGGTTACTTTTAAATTCGTTTTATTATTCTTCTGCCAATACAGGATACAACCACTTTATTGCTTTTTCTTTTGAAATTCCTTTTCTTTTTGCATAATCAGATACTTGATCGTCTGTAATTTTCCCCAAACCAAAATATTTAGCTTCCGAATTTCCAAAATAATATCCAGAAACGGAAGCTGCAGGCCACATTGCCAAACTTTCCGTCAACGTTACACCAATCTGATTTTCCACATCCAACAATTGCCAGATGGTTTCTTTTTCTAAATGATCTGGACATGCAGGATATCCAGGTGCTGGACGGATTCCTTTGTATTTTTCTTGAATTAAATCACTGTTTGTCAATTGTTCATCAGCATCATATCCCCAATGCTTTGTTCGGATTTGGTGATGTAAATATTCCGCAAATGCTTCTGCAAAACGATCTGCAATAGCTTGAACCATAATTCCATTATAATCATCTTCTTTGACTCTGTAACTCTCTGCCAATTCTTGAGCCCCAAAAATACTCACACAAAAAGCACCCATATAATCGGTTTTTTTAGTGTCTTTTGGAGCAATAAAATCAGCCAAAGCAATATTTGGAATGCCTTCTCTTTTTGACAATTGCTGACGTAAGGTTCTAAAAATAGCAATTTCTTTTTCTTTTTTATAGATGGCAATATCATCATCATTGATAGAATTTGCTTCAAATAAACCAAAAATTCCTTTTGGTTTTAACTGTTGTTTTGCAATAATTTGTTGCAACATTCTTTGAGCATCCTCATACAATTCAGTTGCTTGATTGCCTACAATTTCGTCTTTTAAAATATCTGGAAATTTACCATGCAAATCCCAACTTCTAAAAAACGGACTCCAATCAATAAATGGTACTAATTCTTTTAAACTTAGTAGTTCTAAAACTTGTATTCCGAGTTCTCTTGGTTTGATGATGGAAGAAATTTCCCAATCAAGAGCATATTTTCTTTTTCGAGCTTCTGAAATAGAAATATAATTTTTTTCTTTGCCTCGTTTTAAAAATTGAATTCTGAAATTTTCGTAGTCTTTTTTGATGTTTTCAGTGTATTCTTTCGATGTTTTTTTATTCAACAAATCACCTACAACAGTGACTGCTCTTGAAGCATCATTTACATGAACCACTGCATTTTTATATTGGGTATCAATTTTTACAGCAGTATGCGCTTTGGATGTTGTTGCACCACCAATCAACAACGGAACTTCAAAGTTTTGACGTTCCATTTCTTTCGCCAAATAGACCATCTCATCTAAAGAAGGCGTTATTAATCCGCTTAATCCAATGGCATCAACCTTTTCTTTTTTAGCAGTTTCAATAATTTTTTCAGGAGGAACCATCACTCCTAAATCAATGATTTCGTAATTATTACATGCCAAAACAACGCTTACAATATTTTTCCCAATGTCATGAACATCCCCTTTTACTGTTGCCATTAAAATTTTTCCTACAGGCTCAGATTTGCCAGTTTTGGCAGCTTCTATAAACGGATTTAAGTAGCCCACTGCTTTTTTCATCACTCTTGCTGATTTTACAACCTGCGGTAAAAACATTTTTCCGGCGCCAAATAAATCACCAACTACATTCATTCCAATCATTAAATGACCTTCAATAACTTCAATAGGAGTAGTTGATTCTTGTCTTGCTTGTTCAACATCATCGATAATAAAAGCATCAATTCCTTTGACCAATGCATGGGTAATTCGTTCTTGAAGTGGATTTTCTCGCCAGCTTAAATCTGCCGTTTTTTCAATTGATTTTCCTTTGACAGTTTCTGCAAAATCGAGTAAACGCTCAGTTGCATCCTCTCGTCTGTTTAATATAACATCTTCGACACGTTCTAATAAATCTTTTGGAATTTCATCATACACCTCTAACATTGCAGGATTTACGATTCCTATATTCATTCCAGCTTGAATGGCATGATATAAAAAAACAGAATGCATAGCTTCACGCACAGCATCATTACCACGAAATGAAAATGACACATTGCTTACACCTCCACTTACAGAAACATTTGGTA
>JANREL010000099.1 GCA_030758355.1 Polaribacter sp. | reverse complement strand
CTTGATTTTAGAGAAAAAGCACCAATTGCCGCCTCAAAAAACATGTATTTAGACAGCTTAGGAAATGTGATTCCAACTAAAAGTGAATTTGGTGCGCTTTCAGTGGGCATTCCTGGAAGTGTTGCAGGTGTGTTTGAAGTGTATGAAAAATTCGGAACATTGCCCTTTAAAGAACTTGTTCAACCCGCAATTGATTTGGCAAGAAATGGTTTTAGAGTCACTAAAAAACAAGCTATTTCGTTAAATTCATCATCAAAAGCATTTGAAAAAGCAAATTCTTACAAAACAAACCTTCAAAAAGAATGGAAAAAAGGCGATCTTTTAACGCAAGAAGCATTAGCACAAACGTTAGAACGAATTCGCGATTTTGGAAAAGACGGATTTTACAAAGGAAAAACGGCTGATTTATTAGTGAATTATGTTACAGAATTAGGTGGAATCATCACACACGAGGATTTAGAAAAATACACCGCAATTTGGAGAAATCCAATTACTTTTCAATACAAAGACTATCAAATCACCTCAATGACATTGCCCGCAAGTGGTGGAATTTGTTTAGCTCAAATTTTAAAATCTATTGAACCATTTCCTTTAGATACTATCAAACACAATTCTACTCAATATATTCAATTGTTAACGGAAGCTGAAAGAAGATCGTATGCAGATAGAGCGCATTATTTGGGTGATATTGATTTTGTTAATGTGCCAATAGATAGCCTTATCAATCAAAAATATATCAACCAACGAATGAGTTCATTTTCTTGGGAAAAAGCAACACCTTCATCCGAAGTTTCTCAAGGGAAAATTCTTGGGTATGAAAGTAATGAAACCACTCATTATTCGATTGTTGATCAATTTGGAAATGCAGTTGCTGTCACCACTACTTTAAACACAAATTACGGATCTAAAGTATTGGTTAAAGGTGCAGGATTTTTCTTAAACAATGAAATGGATGATTTTAGCAGTAAACCTGGCGTGCCAAATGTATATGGCTTAATGGGTTCTAAAGCCAACGCAATTGCCCCAGAAAAAAGAATGTTGAGTTCCATGACTCCCACTATTGTTGAAAAAAATGGCAAATTGTTTATGGTAGTTGGTACTCCCGGAGGCTCAACAATCATCACTTCTGTTTTACAAAATATTATCAATGTTGTTGATTATAAAATGAGCATGCAAGAATCCGTAAATCAGCCACGTTTTCATCATCAATGGTTACCAGATGAAATCAAATTAGAACCAAATTCGTTTGATGAAAAAACAAAAAAAGAATTGGCTAGCTTAGGATATTCTATTGTAGAAAAAAAATCAACCATAATTGGACGGGTTGATGCCATTTTAGTGTTGCCAAATGGAAAACTAGAAGGTGGTGCAGATAAAAGAGGAGATGATGCTGCAGCAGGATTTTAAACTTCAGAATTTATACTTAACACAAAAAAAAATAATACCTAAAAACTAAAAATGATACAACCATTTCACTTAGCAATTCCGGTTCAAAATTTAGAAAAATGCAGAACTTTTTATAGAGATATTTTAAACTGCGAAGAAGGCAGAAGTTCAGATCATTGGGTCGATTTTGATTTTTTTGGACATCAATTAGTCATTCATCAAAAAGATGATTTTGTGGCTCAGCGAATATCAAATCCTGTAGATGGTCATGAGGTTCCTGTCCCCCATTTTGGGGTTGTTTTAACTTGGGAAGATTGGCATTTATTATCAGAAAGGTTAAAAGCTGCAAACACCAAATTTGTGATTGAACCTGGTATTCGTTTTCAAGGAAAAGTAGGGGAACAAGCCACTATGTTTTTTAACGATCCTGAAAATAACGCGTTAGAATTTAAAGCCTTCAAAGATATTAGCCAATTATTTGCAAAATAATCTTATTAAAAAATAGTGCGTAACTTTAAAATCTCAATTTATTCAAATCATGAAAAAACTATTTTTACTCTTTTTTACACTAATTTCTTTGATTGCAAATGCACAAGGAACTCGTTTATTAAGACAACCAACGCTTTCTAAAACAGAGATCGTTTTTGTTTACGGAGCAGATTTATGGAAAGTACCCGTAAATGGTGGAAACGCAATTCGTTTAACTAGTGATACTGGAAATGAATCTGACCCTCATTTTTCGAAAGATGGACAATGGGTTGCTTTCACAGCAGAATATGATGGAAATACAGATGTTTTTTTGGTTTCTGTAAATGGTGGCGAACCAAAAAGATTAACCTATCATCCGTCAAGAGATTATGTACAAGGTTGGACACCTGATGGTAAAATTTTATTTCGTTCAGACAGAGAATCCAGACCAACAGAAACTACTAAATTCTATACAATTTCTCCAAAAGGTGGCATGGCAGCAGCTTTTGAAATTCCAAGAGCCGCTTACGGACAAATTTCTGATGATAATAAATACATTGCTTATACACCCATTACAAGTTGGGATGCAGAATGGAGAAATTATCGAGGTGGACAAGCAATGCCTATTTGGATTGTTGATTTAAAAACCAAAGAATTGATAAAAACGCCGCAATTAGATGGCGAAAGACACGTAAATCCTGTTTGGTTTAAAGGTGAAGTATTTTACATTTCTGAAAGAGATTATACAGCCAATATTTGGTCTTACAATATCAATACAAAAGAAGAAAAACAAATTACGTTTCATAAAAAATTTGATGTTAAAAATATTGATACCAGTGAAAATGGAATCGTTTATGAACAAGGTGGTTATTTGCATTTTTTAACCCCAGAAACCAAAGTTTCGAATCAAATTAACATTACTGTTCAAGGAGATTTAAACTACTCTAGAGTTAGATGGATGAACGTTTCTGGTAGAGATTTAACAAATCCAAATGTTTCTCCAAATGGGCAAAGAGCTATTTTTGAATATCGAGGAGAAATTTTTACAATTCCTAAAGAAAATGGTACTTGGAGAAATTTAACCAACTCTTCTGGAGTGGCAGATCGTTCTCCAATTTGGTCTCCTAAAGGCACTAAAGTAGCTTGGTTTTCTGACAAAAATGGCGAGTATGAATTGGTCATTGCAAATCAAGATGGCGAAAACCAAGAGTTTATAAAATTACCAAATCCTACTTTTTATTTTCAACCAGATTGGTCTTCAGATGAAAAACACATTGCGTATACTGATACTAATTTTGTGATTTGGCTCATCAATATAGAAACTAAAAATATTATAAAAGTTGATGCTGATGGCTATGCACATCCAAACAGAACAATGAATCCAAAATTTTCTCCTGATGGAGATTGGATTGCCTACGCAAAACAAAATGCAAGTAATTACAAATCAATTTTTGCATACCAATTAAGCACCCAAAAAATTATTCAAATTACAGACCCAATTGCAGATGCAATTTCACCTGTTTGGGATGTTTCTGGTAAATATATTTACACCTTAGCAAGTACAGATTATGGGTTGCAAACAGGTTGGTTAGACATGAGTTCTTACGACCCAAGTGTTACGAGAGCATTGTATGCTGTAGTTTTAAGTGCCAATGATAAAGCACCCATTTTACCAAAAACAGATGAAGAATCAATAAAAGAGGAAGAAAATAAAGACGAAAATAAAGCAGAAAAAGAAAAAAAAGCGGATAACAAAACCACCATTGATGAGAAAGGTTTGTTTAACAGAGCTGTCGCCTTAAAGCTACCCTTAAGAAATTATGTAGCTTTACTAGAAGGTCCAAAAGGCAAGATATTTATCGCAGAATCGATTCCAAATTCGGCGGGTTTAACAGTACATAGCTATGATATCGCAAAAGAAAAAGCATCCGAATTTGCAACTGGGGTTTCATCTATGAATACTTCTTTTGACAGAAATTCCATTTTACTTTCTAAACGAGGCAATTGGAGTTTGTCTAATACAAAAGGCGAAAAAGAAGGGAAAGAATCTTTAAAAACAGACCTAAAAATTCAAGTAGATCCAAAAGCTGAAGCGCATCAAATTTTTAAGGAAGGATGGCGTTTTATGCGTGATTTTTTATATGTAGATAATGTACATGGAGCTCCTTGGGATGATATTTATAAATGGTATTCTCCTTGGATTGATGATGTAAAACACAGGTCTGATTTAAATTATGTAGTAGATATTATGAGTGGCGAAGTTGCCATTGGACACTCCTATGTTTCTGGTGGAGATTATCCTAATGTAAGCAGAGTTCCTGTTGGATTATTAGGTGCGGATTTAGAAAAAAAGAATGGATTCTATCGATTTAAAAAAATATATAAAGGAGAACGTTGGAATCCAAATGTTGATGCTCCCCTTGGTTTGCCAGGTATCAATGTAAATGAAGGCGATTATTTAATTGAAATCAATGGTGTTTTGTTAAAAGACAACATGAATCCTTACCAGCTGTTAGAGCAAACTGCAGAAAGAGAAATTTATATTAAAGTGAATGACAAGCCATCGGAAAAAAATACAAGAACCATTTTAATTACACCAACTTCAAGCGAAAGAGATTTACGCTCTATTGATTGGGTAGAAAGTAATAGACGAAAAGTGGATCAACTTTCTGGCGGAAAATTAGCCTATGTGTATGTTCCAAACACAAGCAATCCTGGATTTACTTCTTTTAATAGATACTATTTTTCTCAACAAGATAAAAAAGGAGTCATTATTGACGAAAGAAATAATGGTGGTGGTTCTGCTGCAGATTACATGATTGATATTATGTCTAGAGAGGTAGTGGGCTATTTTAATTCTAAATCTGAAAGCAGAAGACCTTGGACAACACCAATGGCCGGAATTTGGGGACCAAAAGTGATGATTATCAACGAAAGAGCTGGTTCAGGTGGAGATTTACTACCTTACATGTTTAAGGAGAAAAAACTAGGGCCTTTAGTAGGTACAAAAACTTGGGGAGGTTT
>JANREL010000098.1 GCA_030758355.1 Polaribacter sp. | reverse complement strand
TCAATATTTTCAATTTCATCCCAAATTGTAAACTTTAAAGATTTTTTTCCAGGATTATTTTTAAGGATAGTTTCCAAATTTAAAATCGTGTCTTCTTTTAAATTTTCAATAGGAATATTGATGGTGAGTTTTTCACAATAGGTATCTAAAACCTCCGTCAATAATTTAAAATCATTGAATGAAATACTTACTTCATCATTGTAAAAATTCTTTTTGAAAGTTGCTTTGACATAGACAAAATTATTCAAAGACAAAAAATGTTTGAATTTTAGATAATCTTCTTTAAAAATTCGGAATTCATAATTGTCATTATAATCCTCCAAAATAAAGGATGCCCAAGGATTTCCAGTTTTAGAAACTCTGTGCTGAACATCTGTAATAATTCCTGCAAATGAAATATTTTTTCCTGCAAATTCCTTTACATCTTCCTTAAAAATCGACAAATTGGTATTGCAAAAAGCCATTTCATTTCTAAAATCATCTAAAGGATGTGCAGAAATATACATGCCAATGACTTCTTTTTCTTGACTCAATAACTCCATGGTTCCCCAAGTTTCGCAATTCGGAATTTCAGGTTCTGGAAATTGAATGGTTGAGGCCTCTCCAAATAATGAAACCTGCGTTGAATTTTTATTTTCTTGAAATTTACTACCGTATTTCATAGCACGTTCTAAAAAAGTGCTTCCTTTTTCATCCAACGCAAAATATTGTGCTCTGTGAGTGTCAGTAAATGAGTCAAAAGCACCAGCTTTTACCAAACTATCAAACGCCTTTTTGTTGGCAACTCGCAAATCTGCGCGTTTTGCCAAATCAAAAATTGAAGTATACGAACCGTTTTCTTTGCGTTCATCAATAATCGATTTTACTGCATGCGCTCCAACACCTTTAATGGCAGCCATTCCAAAACGCACGGCTCCTTGCTTATTTACAGAAAACTTCAAGTATGATTCGTTGATGTCAGGTCCTAAAACTTGCAATCCCATTCGTTTGCATTCTTCCATAAAAAAGGAGACTTGCTTGATGTCATTCATATTATTAGACAGCACAGAAGCCATGTATTCAGCAGGATAATGTGCTTTCAAATAGGCTGTTTGATAGGCAATATAAGCGTAACATGTAGAGTGACTTTTGTTGAATGCATAACTTGCAAAAGCTTCCCAATCTTTCCAAATTTTCTCTAATTTGTTGGCTTCATGACCATTTGTAGCGGCTTGTTCAATAAATTTTGGTTTCATTTTATCCAAAACAGCCGCTTGTTTTTTTCCCATGGCTTTTCGCAAAACGTCAGCTTCCCCTTTAGAAAAATTTGCCAATTTTTGTGAAAGCAACATCACTTGCTCTTGATACACTGTAATTCCGTAAGTTTCAGCCAAATATTCTTCCATATCTGGCAAGTCGTATTCAATTTCTTCAGTACCATGTTTTCGGTTGATGAAAGAGGGAATATATTCCATTGGCCCTGGTCTGTATAAAGCATTCATGGCAATTAAATCTCCGAAAACTGTTGGTTTTAATGAGCGCATGTGTTTTTGCATTCCAGGAGATTCGTATTGAAAAATACCAACAGTTTCTCCTTTTTGGAATAATTCGTAGGTTTTTTCATCATCCAAAGGAAACGAATCAGGGTCTAAATCAACACCATGTCTGGCTTTGACAATTTTTACAGTATCCTTGATTAATGTCAGCGTTTTTAATCCTAAAAAATCCATTTTTAACAATCCAGCTGATTCTACAACAGCATTGTCAAATTGAGTTACATACATATCAGAATCCTTGGCCAGCGCGACAGGAACATAATTGGTGATATCTCCAGGAGTAATGATGACGCCACAAGCATGCGTTCCTGTATTTCTTACAGAACCTTCTAAAATAGTGGCCTTATTGACCGTCTCTGAAGCTAAATTTGAACCGCCAGAAAGTTGTCTTAATTCTTCAATTAAGAGTTTGTCTTCTGCGCGAAGTCCATTAATTTTTGATTTATTTCGCTCGTCACTACTAAAAATATTCTGAAGTTTGATGACATTTGGAATCAATTTCGCAATTCTATCCGCTTCAAATAATGGTAAATCCAACACTCTAGCAGTGTCTCTGATAGATGATTTTGCTGCCATAGTTCCATACGTTATAATCTGAGCAACTTGATTGGAACCGTATTTTTGAATCACATAATCCATAACTTTACTTCGTCCTTCATCATCAAAATCGATATCAATATCTGGCATTGAAACACGTTCAGGATTTAAGAAACGCTCAAAAAGTAAATCGTATTTGATAGGATCAATGTTTGTAATCCACAAACAATAAGCAACTACTGAGCCTGCTGCAGAACCACGTCCAGGGCCAACAGCAACTCCCATTTTTCTAGCTTCTCTGATGAAATCCTCAACAATCAAAAAGTACCCTGGATATCCAGTTTTTTGGATTACTTCTAGTTCAAAATCAAGGCGTTCTTTCAATGAATCAGTCAGTTCACCATATCTTTTTTGAGCACCTTTATAGGTTAAGTGTTTTAAATAGTTGTTTTCGCCTCTTTTTCCTGCATCCAATAAATCATCTGGAGAGTGAAATTCTTTTGGAATATCAAAAGCTGGTAACAAAACCTCTCTTGCTAATGAAAAAATTTCGACTTTATCAACAACTTCTTGCACATTACTAATTGCTTCAGGAATATCAGCAAAAAGTTTTTTCATTTCTTCTGTTGATTTGAAATAATATTCTTCATTGGGCAAACCATATCTATAACCACGCCCTTTTCCAATAGGAGTGGCTTGTTTTTCACCATCTTTTACGCACAATAAGATATCATGCGCATTGGCATCTTTTTTGTCTAAGTAAAAGGTGTTGTTTGTTGCAACAATTTTGATATCATGTTTTTTAGAAAACTTCAACAAAGTTTCATTTACAATATTTTCATCTTGCTGATTGTGGCGCATCAACTCCAAATAAAAATCATCTTTAAACTCTTGTTTCCACCAAAGTAAAGCATCTTCCGCTTGTAATTCACCCAGATTTAAAATTTTACTCGGAATTTCTCCATATAAATTTCCAGACAATACAATGATGTCTTCTTTATATTTTTTGACGATTTCTTTGTCTATTCTTGGCACATAATAAAATCCATCAATAAATGCGATGGATGACATTTTTGCCAAATTGTGATAGCCTTTTTTGTTTTTTGCGAGCATAACAACCTGAAATCCATTGTCTTTGATGGATTTATTTTTATGGTCATCACAAATATTAAATTCGCAACCAACAATGGGTTTTATTTGATGTTCGGCAACTTTATTATGATTTAAAACCGTGCTTACAAAATGAAAAGCAGCCATCATATTTCCAGTATCAGTCATGGCAACTGCGGGCATTTTGTCGGCTGCAGCCGCTTTTACAAGCGCATCAATTTGAATGGTAGATTGTAAAACCGAAAATTGCGTATGGTTGTGTAAATGACTGAAATAGAAATCCTTAAGTTCATGCAAGCCTTCAGATGTTGTTTTTGATGTAACATCGTCTTTGAGTTTGTCAAGCCTTTTTTGGATTTTAGCACTTTCTTTTTTTAAGTTTATATGTTGTAAACCAATAGTTTGTATGGTTGTTGGGTTTTTTTCTTTGAATTGTTGAAAGTAGTTTTCTTCAACCTTCAATTCTTCTTTGCTGAATTCACCAATTCGAATCAATTCAAAAAAACAACGAGTAGTTGCTTCAACATCGGCAGTTGCGTTGTGAGCTTCTTTAAAATCTACATTAAATAGATGCTTGTGCAATTCTGTTAATGTAGGAAGTTTGAATTTTCCTCCACGACCTCCTGAAAGTTTACATAAAGAAGCTGTTTTTTCAGTACAAGTATCTAAAACAGGAAGCTTTGTAAAATTATTTTCAATGCCAAGTCTGTGAAATTCACATCCCATGATATTGATATCGAAACTTACATTTTGTCCGACAATAAACATTGTTTTTTTCAATACTTCATTGAACAATGCAAGCCCCTTTTCTAAAGGGATTCCTTGATCTTGAGCCAATTCTGTTGAAATTCCGTGAATTCTTTCCGCATCAAAAGGAATATTAAATCCTTCAGGTTGTAACAAAAAATCACGATGTTCTATCAGATTTCCAAGAGCATCATGCAATTGCCATGCAATTTGAATACACCTTGGCCAATTGTCCGTATCCGTAATAGGGGCGTTCCAACTCTTTGGCAATCCAGTAGTTTCGGTGTCAAAAATTAAGTACATGTTTTGTTATTTTTTTGATGATTTTGGAATTTTAAAAATACAAAATCACATTATAAAAAAGCACCTATTTTCAATGAGATTTATCAACAAAATGAACATTTCAGAATTGAATTTTAAAATCTTTATTTTACATTGATAGAAATAAAAATAGTTGTATATTTGCGCCCACTTATCACGAGTTGATAAAAATTAGTATTAATCGAGGTCGAGAACCTCACAAAATGAATACATTATGTCTGTAAAAATTAGATTACAAAGACACGGAAAAAAGAACAAACCTTTCTTTTGGATTGTTGCTGCTGACGCACGTTCAACAAGAGATGGTCGTTACTTAGAAAAACTAGGAACGTACAATCCAAACACAAATCCTGCAACTATTGATTTAGATGTTGATGGAGCTGTAAAATGGTTACAAAATGGTGCACAACCTACTGATACTGCAAAAGCAATTTTATCATATAAAGGAGCATTATTGAAAAATCATTTAGCAGGTGGAGTTCGAAAAGGTGCTTTAACTGAAGAGCAAGCTGCTGAAAAATTCAATGCTTGGTTAGAGGAAAAAGATGCTAAAGTTACTTCAAAGTCTGAGGGATTGACAAAAGCACAAGCTGATGCTAAAGCAAAAGCGTTAGCAGCAGAAAAAGCAGTTAATGAAGCAAGAGTTGCTGCTGCAAATAAAGTAGAAGAAGTTGCTGAAGCTGAGGTAGCTGCAGAAGAAACTGCAGAAGAA
>JANREL010000097.1 GCA_030758355.1 Polaribacter sp. | reverse complement strand
GCTCCTTGCAACACAACACTTACAATTTTGTTGGATGCATCATACGAACGAAATGCGATGTTTCCACCATCACCAGCTACAGCAGGTTTGATATATTCTTCTAAAATATCCACAATTTGTCCGGCAATTCCATCTAGTTTTACTTCAGGAATTACAGTTGATGATGTTGATTTTTGCTGAGAAGGGAATTCAGAAAAAACAGTTTTTCCTGCCACTAAATATTCTCTTATAAAACTGCGAACTTCTGCAAAAATCTCATTCCATTCTACCATATTGTATTTGGTGATGGAAATATAATTATCAGATATAAACACCTCTTTTACAAATGGAAATGAAAATATGGCTTTTGCTAATGGCGAAATTTTACTGGCTTCTTCAATGTTTTTAAACTCAGCATCAGTTTGAGTTAACACTTTGTTAGTGCCAAATTTCATTACTGATGGATTGGGAGTTACTTCAGCATACACTTCAATAGCTTCTTTTTTGGAAGCAGTAGTTTCTTCATTAACAACTACATTGCCTTCGTTAAGATAGTTTTCAATTTGCTCACGAACTTCTTCTTGTACATCCTGCCAAGAAACAATATCATAGCGCTGAATAGCAATGAAATTGGGTGTTATAAATATTTTTTTCACAAACGGCAGGTAAAATAATTGCTGCGCTAATGGTGATTTTTTTGCTTCATCAATATTTGTATATTCATAACTTCCTGCATTGATTAATGGAGTATTGCTATTGAATTTTAAAATAGTTTCGTTGGATGAATTTTGTATGATAATTTTAGTCTCTTGCATGATTTTCAAATAAAAAGCAAAATTACGGCAAAAAAATCATTTTTAATAAGAAAGACCTTGCATGTTTTTGATGCAAGGTCTTTTATGATGTGTTAAAATTCCTATAAATTTATAGAAACTGACGCTGTAAATATGCGATTGTCCAATGTTAAATTTGCTGGATTTACATTGAATCCTGAATAGAAATTGTAGGCTGTAGTTCGGTTATTGGTTCTGTAGGCAAAATCCAATTTAAAATTTCCGAAGTTGTATCCCGCTCCAAAAGAATATTCGTTCAAATCGTCCGAATTTAAGGCAAAAGCATCTGGACTTTGCTCAAAACGATAGCCACCTCTGATGCTAAATTTATCAAAACGCCATTCTGTCCCGATTGAAAAGTTGTGTGTGTTTACAAAATCATTTTGAAAAGCTTGATTTTCTTGCATAAAATTAGCACCTGAAAGTTTTGTTCTAGTGTAATTCATGTTGGAATAATCAACACTCAATAATCCCGTTTTTCCAAAAACAAAAGCAGTACTCGCAGTTAATCTGCTTGGAGTTTTTAGTCTGTAAATAAGAGATTGTGTTGGGAAAAATCCTCCAGCTGTATTATCATACACAATATTATTATTGCTAACTGCAATTTCTGTATCTCCGAAATAACCATCATTATCAACAATATTACTGTCTTCTAAAATTTCTGAAAACCAAGTTGGGGTTTGGTATGACAATCCAAAACGAAAACTGTTGTTTACTTTATAAATAAATCCAGCATTCAAAGAAAAACCTGTTCCTGTGGTAAAGATTTCTTGAAATATATTGGCATCTAGCTCATTACCATTTACATCGCTATTGAACTCTGTTAAATTTGAGCGCTGCGTAAAATTTAAGTCGTAAAAATTTAGCGACATACCAACATGTAATTTTTCTTGATAAACAGAAGAAAATCCAACATTGAACTCGCTTAAATCACCAATATAAGAATTGTTAAAAGTTTGTTCGTCAGCAATATCATACACAAATGGATTTGTATTAGTGTCTAAAGGGAAGTCAATAAAAGTTGCAACATTACTATTTCCTTGAGCAATGAATCCATCTGTAAAATCTTTAGTAATTCTGTAATTAAATCCCATTGCAAATTTACCCCAATTACTTCCATAAGCAGTATCAAAAACCAATACACCTCCTGCTTGAGAAAGGTTTATGAATTGGTCTTGAGTAGTAAGTCTGTTTCCATAATAATCAGCCATAATGTCTGAACTTCTGGTGTTAAAGCTTCCAGAAAAAACACTGTTATTGAAAACAGATAATCCTGCAGGATTGATATTAATACTTGATATATCTCCTCCAAGAGCACCAAAAGCACCACCCATTGCTGTAAAGCGGGCAGTTCCGTTATTGTCATTTTGAGAGAAAAGGATTCCCAAATCTTGATATCCTAAAGATTGAGCATTAGTAGCAGCCACAGTTGCCAATAAAATTGCTGATGCGATAATTTTTTTCATTTTAAAACCTTTTGTAACTTAAAGTGATGATTTAATTCCCTCCTCTTCTTCCTCTTCCAGAAGATGATTCTCTACTAGAATTGGTGGTATTTCCACTGCTTCTTGTTGTAGTTGATGATCTTCTTGTTGATGAATTAGTATTGTTAATATTGTTGTTTGTATCAGAATTATTTCTTGATGAATAATTTGAGTTTCGGTTATTAGAGTCATATCCTCTAATTGTTGAACTTCTTCTTACAGGAGTGCCTATAGAGCTTCTTCTTGAATTAATTGAATTTTGATTGTAGTCAAAATAGTTTCTTCTGTTCGATATAGAGTTGTTTCTAATAATTCCATTGGAATTTCTTCTTCCGTAAGTATTATTTGAATCTCTTCTTCCATAAGTGTTATTTCTGTAAAATCTGTTGTTTTGCCATTGATTTCCATAGAGGTAAGGATTGTAAAGTCCTCCATTCCAGCCCCAATTATTCCATCTATTCCAACCCCATCCTCCATTCCAGTTATTCCAGCCCCAATCATTCCAACCCCACATTCCAAAACCATTTCCATACCAAAAAGGATCATTCATCAAATTTACATTGACAACCACATTGTCATTTTGATATCCCCAAGGTTCATTTTGATTATAATTTATATTGTTATCAGAAAAGTTAGGATTTGAACTATACGAATCAACGTCTGTAAATATCTCATGGTCAGAAATTCTTTCCAAACTATCCAATTTTTTGGTGAAATAGTTTTCTTCAAAATTATTGTTGTTATTTCTTTCAACAATTACAATTTGTGGTTTTTCTCTTTTTTCTGGAGAACTATAAATACCATCTTCATAATACGCAGTTTGGTAAGTTCCGCATGAAACCAAAACCAAATTAGCGGTTGCAAAAATTATAAATGATTGAATGCTGAATAGATTATTTTGTAGTTTCATGATCATATGTTTTTATAAAAGTACTGAATTAATTATAAAATTTGTGTTAAAAAGACTTATTTATAGTAGTTTTGTAACCGTTTTAAAAAAGCATTAACACGAAATTAATAGTTAAAAAAATAACAATATTTGTGCCAAAGTAAAGAAACATGAGCAAGAGTTTAACAAAAAGAGAAGAAGATTACTCAAAATGGTATAATGAGTTGGTTGTAAAGGCTGATTTGGCAGAAAATTCAGCGGTAAGGGGATGTATGGTTATCAAACCTTACGGATATGCAATTTGGGAAAAAATGCAGGCAGAATTGGATAGAATGTTTAAAGAGACCGGACATCAAAATGCGTATTTTCCATTATTTGTTCCCAAAAGCTTGTTTGAAGCAGAAGAGAAAAATGCAGAAGGATTTGCCAAAGAATGTGCAGTAGTTACCCATTATCGATTGCAAAACGACCCTGATAATCCCGGGAAATTACGAGTTGACCCTGAAGCAAAATTAGAAGAAGAATTGGTGGTTAGACCAACATCCGAAGCTATAATTTGGAGTACGTATAAAGGATGGATTCAATCCTACAGAGATTTACCTTTATTGATTAATCAGTGGGCAAATGTAGTAAGATGGGAAATGAGAACTCGATTGTTTTTAAGAACTTCAGAGTTTTTGTGGCAAGAAGGTCACACAGCCCATGCTAGCAAAAGTGAAGCGATTGCTGAAGCGCAACAAATGCAACAAGTGTATGCAACATTTGCTGAAGAATTTATGGCAATGCCTGTTGTAAAAGGTGTGAAATCCGATAGTGAGCGTTTTGCAGGAGCTGAAGATACGTATACAATTGAAGCATTAATGCAAGATGGAAAAGCATTACAAGCAGGAACAAGTCATTTTTTAGGACAAAATTTTGCAGAAGCATTTGATGTTAAATTTACTAATAAAGAAGGAAAACAAGAATATGTTTGGGCTACTTCTTGGGGAGTTTCTACACGTTTAATTGGGGGATTGATCATGACACACTCTGATGATTTTGGGTTGGTTTTACCTCCAAAATTAGCGCCAATTCAAGTAGTTTTTGTGCCTATATATAAAGGAGAAGATCAATTGCTAATGATTTCTGAAAAAATTCAAAATTATGTAAATGCTTTCAAAAAAATTGGCATTTCTGTAAAGTATGATGATAGAGATACGTTAAGACCTGGCGCAAAATTTGCAGAATATGAACTAAAAGGAGTTCCTGTTAGAATCGCTATGGGCAGTCGTGATTTGGAAAACAATACAGTCGAAATTGCAAGAAGAGATATGTTGACTAAAGAGAGTATTTCACAAGACAATCTTGTGGAGTATGTTTTAGAGTTGTTAGAAAAAATTCAAGCTAATTTATTTGATAGTGCTTTACAATTTAGAAATAATCACATAACTCACGTAAATTCATTTGAGGAATTCAAAGATGTAATTGAAAATAAAGGTGGATTTGTTGCTGCACATTGGGATGGAACTGAAGAAACAGAAGAAAAAATAAAAGAATTGACAAAAGCAACCATCAGATGTATTCCAAATGATGCAATTGAAGAGGCAGGAAACTGTGTTTTTACTGGGAAATCTTCCTCAAAAAAAGTGCTTTTTGCGAAAGCATATTAATTTTTTAAAATTTTTTTAAAAAAAATTGTAGGATTTTAAAAACGTTGTATATTTGCATCCGCAATTGAGGATATACAAAATTGTAATGGTCCGTTCGTCTAGGGGTTAGGACGCCAGGTTTTCATCCTGGTAACACGGGT
>JANREL010000096.1 GCA_030758355.1 Polaribacter sp. | reverse complement strand
TACGTCAATCACCTTGGTTGCCAATTTATCATACAGCAGAAACATTGCAATTTATTAATAGAGGATCTTATCCAGATGTTGAAATTGGGGATTATTTCATTGAAAACCATCTAGTAAATTTAGATTTAGATAATGATGGCATTACTGAAAGACCACGTACTTCAGGTGATTCTAATCCGTATGCTCAATATGTTGAAAGAGAGCACTTTGAGTATAACACCAAATTATTTGGTTCCTCTTATTTTAGTGTTAAAATCTTAGATGGCTTAACAGCAAAAACATCACTTGGTGTAACTATTGAACAAAGAAAAAGAACCAGATGGGATGGTACTTTGCACCATGCAGCAGGAAACAGTAGAGCTCAATATAATTTACAAAACAGGTTCAGAACAAGATTAATTTCTGATAATACATTATCATACAATAAAGATTTTGAAAAACATGAATTTGACGTTTTGGCAGGTATAACTATTCAACAAAGAAAAAGTGAAGAAAGCCAAGTAACTGGTAATGGTTATTCTAATGATTTATTAAAAAATTTAATGGGTGCAACTGCTATTGCTGAATATGTTGAAACCAACTCAGAACTAAGAAAATTAGGTTTCTTTGGAAGAATTAATTATGCTTATGATGATAAATATTTAGTCTCTGCTTCTTTCAGACGAGATGGTAGTTCCGTTTTTGGTGTAAACTCAAAATGGGGTAATTTCCCTGCAATTTCTGTAGGATGGAACGTTGCAAAAGAAGAGTTTTTAAGAAATAGTGATGTAATAAGTAATTTAAAATTTAGAATAAGTTATGGTTTTACAGGAGCTGAAAATTTTAATGTAGGAAATGATGTTGTAAACTCATGGCCTTATTTAGCTCTTTTACAAAACTCAAATGCTGTTGTTGAAGGCAATGTAGTTTCGGGCGTTTCACCATTAAACATTGCTAACGGATTATTACAATGGGAGGCTTCAGAAGAATTTAACCCAGCTTTAGATTTCGGTTTTTTTAATAATAGAATATCCGGTACTTTAGATTATTATCAAAGAAATAGTAATCAATTACTTCTTTTTAACCCAGTTTCCTATGTAACTGGATTTACAGGAGGAATTGTAAACTTAGGCGAAGTTCAAAATAGAGGATGGGAATTAGAATTAAGAACCAAAAATATTATTAAAGAAAAATTTTCTTGGAATACTACATTAATAGCATCAGCTAACCAAAACGAATTATTAAGTTTTGGAGATTCTAATAATGCCTTAATTGAAGATACTTATGGTAGAAATTCACAATGGATTAACAGAGTAGGACAACCTATATCTTCTTTTTGGGGATTCGTAGTAGACGATAAGGCTTATGATGAAACATCTTATAGAACTACCTATGTAGATAATCCTTGGAACAGAATTAATGGACAAGCTGAAGATACAATTGTAAAAGATTTAAATGGGGATGGTATTATCACTGATGATGATAAAACGATTTTAGGAGATCCGTATCCAGATTTAGTTTACAGTTTTACAAATGATTTTAAATTCGGAGATTTCGATTTCTCTTTTATGATTCAAGGTAGTGTTGGAGCTCAAGTTAACAATATTGGAGATGAATATTTCTACAATTGGTTTGGTAATAGAACACGCAGTGGTGGTGAAGCTCAAGCAGTGTTAGATGGTCTCGTGCCACATGAATCTTTTATACAAGCAAGAGTTTTAACTAGCGAGGTAATTGCTAGTGCAGATTACTTCTCACTAAGAAATGTAAGTTTAGGTTATAATATGCCAGAAAAAGTAACGTCAAAATTAGGAATATCTGGATTAAGAGTTTACACTACAGCTCAAAATTTACTTTATATCACAGCAAAAGATTACCATGGTTTTAATCCTGAACATGTAGATGGTAATAATCCTAGAGCTTATGGTTCACAAAGGGCTGGTACACCAGTGTTTAAAACTGTAACTATCGGTTTAAATGTTAATTTTTAATTTTAAAACTTATAAATTATGAAAAATATAAAATATTTAATCATTGCAATTGCCGGGTTTGTTTTTACCTCTTGTGATGCAGATGCGTTCTTAAATCCATTACCAGATACCGCTGTTGCAGTAGATGCATTTTTTCAATCAGATAATGATGTATTGGCTGGTGTAATTGGTATTTATGATGCCTTACAAGGTGTTAATGAAAACACCGAAACAAATATTTCAAACTTTAATAGAGGAGTTCAATTTGAGCATCTTTTAACAGAGCATAGATCAGACAATACGAGAAATGCAACGCTTGAGGGTTCAAAATCTGATTTTCATAGATATACTGTAAATGCAAATAATGTAGAATCTGAAGACTATTGGCAATCAATGTACCAAGTTGTCTTTAGAGCTAATAACATATTAAATTTTATTGATATTGCTGATGCAGGTAACAGAGCTAAATATACTGCTGAAGCTAAATTTTTAAGAGCCTATGCTTATTTTAACTTGGTAAGATTGTTTGGTGATGTGCCTTTAGTCACAAACGTTATTGGTCCTGCAGATGACAAAACACCTCTTTTTACAAGAGTGCCAGTTGCCCAAGTGTATGAACAAATTGTTGTAGACTTACAAGAAGCAGTTGAAAATTTAGATAATTCGTATAAATCAAGAGCCTCTAAAGCAGCAGCACAAGCAATTTTAGCAAAAGTATACTTAACTCAACCTACTAAAAATTATTCTGGGGCTCAACAACTTTGCGAGGCAATCATCAATAGTACTAGTTTTGGTTTGGAAACGAATTATAAGAATGTTTTTTACAATGAATTAAACAATGAAATTATTTTCGCAATTCAATACCAAGCGGGTAATGCACTTGAGAGCCAAAGTTTTTCTTCTGAGTTTACCTCAAGTATTCGTGCAGGTAGAGAAGATGGACAAAATATAGTTAATGAAAACCTTAAAAACCTTTTTGATACCAATGGTGGAATTAGAACTGCAGTTTCTATTACAGATTTAGATGGTCGTCTTGCTATTGATGATTTTGAAGTTGCAAAGTTTTTACCTGATGGGTTTGATTACACTAGCAATTATGGTCCAAATGCACGAAATGCAGGTAATGATTATATAGCTATTCGTTACGCAGATGTTTTATTAATGCATGTAGAAGCTATTTTAGCCGGAGGCGCAGCAACTGTTAATTCAGGTGCATTAGCTTCATTTCAAAAAATAAAAGATAGAGCTTTCCCTTCAACTGCTCCAAATACAATTGCAAGTATTACAAAAGAAGACCTATTACAAGAAAGACGTATTGAATTGGCCTTCGAAAACCAAAGATGGTATGATTTATTAAGATTTGGTGTTGCAGAAACTGTTTTAAGTGCACATGCTGCACAAATGGGCTATGTTTTTACACCTAGAGCCTTATTATTGCCTATTCCTGCTAGAGAAATCAATATAAGTGGAGGGCTTTTAACCCAAAATCCTGGATATTAATATTTAAATAATTAAATTATGAATAATAAAGTAAATTTTTGCAGAAAAATAACATTTTTGCTTTTAACTATAGTTACAGCTGCTTTCATGATTAGCTGTGATGCAAGTCTTTTTCGAGACGATTTACCAGATGCAAATTCTCAAGTAGATAATTTTTTACCTACTGCCGATTTTTCATACACACCTGGAGAAAGAGATTTTAATACAATTAGATTTACAAATTTAGCAACAGAATCTATTAATTTTTTGTGGGATTTTGGTGGAGGAGATACTTCTACTGACGAAGACCCAGTATATACTTTTTCAGCAGGAGAAGGTGTATATCCCGTTACACTTACAGCTTCTGACGCAAATGGAGCCTCAGCTGTAATAACAATTGATGTTGAAGTAGTTGACAGATTTGTACCACTTTCGCCGGAAATTTTAAATGGAGATATGCAAGATAGTAGTAACAATTGGAGAATTAGTTTCTCAAATGGATGGTCTGAATTTGGTTTTGAATCAAGCTCTGATGGATCTTGGTTGTTGTATGATGGCACAGACAATGGCGCAAAAACAAAAGGAGCAAAATGGAATAAAAGCAGGTCTGCTGCAGAATGGGCTAATCCAAATACTAGACACGCATACCAATCAATCGTAGTTACTCCTAATTGGGAATATACCTTAGAATTTGAATATGCAATAAAAGATGATATCGCAACAGACCCTATAGGCGGCAGAAGATTTGTAGCTGAAATTCTTGATGGTCATTTTACTGATGGAGTTGATGCTTTTAATCAATCAATGGCAGGGGGGGCTTTAGTAACTCATGTAGGAACAGAGGTAAAAGGTAAAACAACATTTACACAAGTAAAAGTAGATTTTACTTCCAATGACTCTGGTCTAGTTGCAATTTGGTTATGGGCAGTTACTCCTGTAGATTTATATGTAGATAATGTAAAAGTGTATCCAAAAAGATAATTTTATATTTTGAAAATGAAAAAAATCCGAATACTATTAATTACTGGACTATTTTTAGTTTTTAACACTGTTGGTCAAAATATGAGCAATAGTGTTAAAGATTCGGATTTAAAAATTGAAAAAAAAGACAAAAAGAAAAAGAAGAAAACAAAAAATAAACTTTCTAATATTGATTTGAGTCATTGGAGTATAACTACTCCTGCTTTAAATGAAAGAGGAAAAGCAACAACTATTGAGCCACCAGAAATACTAAACTATGCAAATGATGAACGATTAATTCCCTTTATGTATAATGATTCAATTAATGGAGGGTTAGTTTTTTATGCTTATCCAAGTGATGCAACAACAGCAAATACAAAATATTCTAGATCAGAATTACGCGAGCAAATAGTTCCTGGTGATAATACTATAAACTGGTCATTTGCAAAAGGTGGTGTTTTAAAAGCTACACTAGCTATGGATGAGACAAGTAAAGATAATAAAGGTAAATATCATAGAACTATTATTTTACAAATTCATGGAAGGTTAACTAATGAACAAAGAGATTTAATTGGTCAAAAAGATAACAATGCACCCCCTATTTTAAAAATTTATTGGGATAATGGTA
>JANREL010000095.1:15768-25911 GCA_030758355.1 Polaribacter sp. | reverse complement strand
CTGCCCAACCAAGAACAGTTTCATAAATCTGACCAATGTTCATACGAGAAGGTACACCTAATGGATTTAAAACAATATCAACGGGAGTTCCGTCTTCAAGGAAAGGCATGTCTTCTGCTCTTACAATACGAGCAACAATCCCTTTATTTCCATGACGTCCAGCCATTTTATCACCCACTTTTAATTTACGTTTCTTAGCGATGTAAATTTTAGCAAGTTTTAAAATTCCTGCTGGCAATTCATCTCCAACTGAAATGGTAAATTTCTCACGACGAAGATTCCCTTGCAAGTCATTTACTTTGATCTTATAGTTATGAATCAATTCTCCAACTAAAGCATTTAAATCTTCATCTGTGGTCCAAGAACCTGATAAGTGAACATAATCATCAACAGAATTCAACATTTTTTGAGTGTATTTTTTACCTTTTGGCAATACTTCTTCACCCAAATCATTATAGATTCCTTGCGATGTTTTTCCACTAATTAAGTTGAATAATTTTTCAACCAATTGGTCTTTTAACACTTCAAATTTTGACACAAAAGACGCTTCTAATGTAGAAACAGCTTCTTTATCTTTGATTCGTTTGTTTTTATCTTTTACCGCTCTTTTGAATAATTTTTTATCAATTACTACCCCTCTTAATGATGGAGAAGCTTTTAGTGATGCATCTTTTACATCACCCGCTTTGTCACCAAAAATGGCACGTAATAATTTTTCTTCTGGAGTTGGATCAGATTCTCCTTTTGGTGTGATTTTACCAATTAAGATATCACCGGGATTTACTTCTGCTCCAATACGAATCATTCCGTTTTCATCCAAATCTTTAGTAGCTTCTTCAGAAACGTTTGGAATGTCATTTGTTAATTCTTCTGAACCTAATTTGGTATCACGAACATCTAATGAATATTCATCAATATGAATAGAAGTAAAAATATCTTCACGAACTACTCTTTCAGAAATTACAATTGCATCCTCGAAGTTATATCCTTTCCATGGCATGAAAGCAACTTTCATGTTTCTTCCCAATGCCAATTCTCCTTGTTGAGTTGCATAGCCTTCACAAAGAACTTGTCCTTCTGTAACTCTATCACCTCTTTTTACAATTGGTTTCAAGTTGATTGATGTTCCTTGATTGGTTTTTCTGAATTTTATCAAATCGTAAGTCACTTCGTCAGAATCAAAACTTACTAATTTTTCTTCATCTGAAAGATTATATTTGATAACAATTTTATTAGCATCTACGTATTCAACTACTCCTTCTCTTTCAGCATTGATCAAAATACGAGAATCTTTTGCAACTCTTCTTTCCAATCCTGTTCCTACAATTGGAGCTTCTGGACGTAATAATGGAACTGCTTGACGCATCATGTTTGATCCCATCAACGCACGGTTTGCATCATCATGTTCTAAGAAAGGAATTAACGATGCAGAAATCGAAGCAATTTGATTTGGAGCAACGTCCATATAATCAATTACATCTGGAGAAACTACTGGAAAATCTCCTTCTTCACGAGCAATAACTCTATCAGAAACAAAACTTCCATCTGCATTTAGCTCTAAATTTGATTGCGCTATTTTTTTCCCTTCTTCTTCCTCAGCACTTAAATAAATCAAATCATTTCCAACTACAGCTCCGTTTTCAACTTTGCGATAAGGAGTTTCAATAAATCCTAAATTATTCACTTTTGCAAAAACAGCAAGTGAAGAAATCAAACCAATATTTGGTCCCTCAGGAGTTTCAATTGGACACAAACGTCCATAATGTGTATAGTGAACGTCACGAACCTCAAAACCTGCTCTCTCTCTTGATAAACCTCCAGGTCCAAGTGCAGATAATCTACGTTTGTGTGTAATCTCTGCTAATGGATTTGTTTGATCCATGAACTGAGATAACTGATTTGTACCAAAGAAAGAATTGATTACCGATGACAATGTTTTTGCATTGATCAAATCGATTGGTGTAAACACTTCGTTATCACGCACATTCATACGCTCACGAATAGTTCTTGCCATACGTGCTAAACCGACACCAAATTGACCTGCTAATTGTTCACCAACAGTTCTTACACGTCTGTTTGATAAGTGATCAATATCATCCACCTCTGCTTTTGAATTGATCAACTCAATCAAATACTTTATAATGGTAATGATATCAACTCTTGTCAATACTTTCTCATCCATGTTAATATCTAAACCAAGTTTGGTGTTCATTCTAAAACGACCAACTTCACCTAAATTATAGCGTTGTTCAGAGAAAAATAATTTATCAATAATACCTCTTGCAGTTTCCTCATCTGGTGGTTCTGCATTACGTAATTGTCTATAAATATGTTCAACAGCCTCTTTTTCTGAGTTTGTTGGATCTTTTTGCAATGTATTATGAATAATCGCATAATCTGCTTGCTGATTATCTTCTTTGTGTAATAAGATAGTTTTAGCACCAGATTCAATGATTTCATCTACATGATCTTTATCTAAAATAGTATCTCGATCAAAAATGATTTCATTTCTTTCGATTGATACTACTTCGCCTGTGTCTTCATCAACGAAATCTTCATGCCATGTTTTTAGAACTCTGGCAGCTAATTTACGTCCTAATACTTTTTTCAATCCAGCTTTAGAAACTTTTACTTCTTCTGCAAGATCAAAAATTTCTAAAATATCTTTATCTCTTTCAAAACCAATGGCTCTGAATAATGTGGTTACTGGTAATTTTTTCTTTCTATCAATGTAAGCATACATTACTTGATTGATATCTGTTGCAAACTCAATCCAAGAACCTTTGAAAGGAATTACCCTTGCTGAGTACAACTTTGTTCCATTCGCGTGGAATGATTGACCAAAAAATACACCAGGAGATCTGTGTAATTGAGAAACAACAACTCGCTCAGCACCATTGATTACAAAAGTACCTGAGTTTGTCATATAAGGAATTGTACCAAGATACACATCTTGAACAATCGTTTCGAAATCTTCGTGCTCTGGGTCTGTACAAAATAATTTTAGACGTGCTTTTAAGGGCACACTGTATGTTAAACCTCTTTCAATACACTCTTGAATGCTGTATCTAGGAGGGTCAACAAAATAATCTAAAAATTCGAGTACAAATTGATTTCTTGTGTCTGTAATTGGAAAGTTATCCATGAAGGTTTTGTACAAACCTTCTTCACCTCTTTCTTCTGCTTTTGTTTGAAGTTGGAAAAAATCTTGAAAAGATTTTACCTGAATATCCAAAAAGTCTGGATATTCTTTAATCATTTGAGAAGTTGCGAAGTTGATTCTTTCAGTAGTGTTTTTCGTTGCCAAAAGAGAATATATTTTTGATTAAAATCTGAATTAAAATAAAGAACGAATATATACACAAAATGGTTTAGGACTAAAACCTGCGTTTTAGTACTAAACCTAAATTTGTTTTCCCGCTTTAAAAAAATTAAAACGGGATAAGTGATTACTTAAGCTCTACTACAGCTCCAGCTTCTTCTAAAGCTACTTTAAGACTGTTAGCCTCGTCTTTAGAAACACCTTCTTTTACCGGTGCAGGAGCACTATCAACAACACCTTTAGCTTCTTTCAATCCTAAACCAGTTAATTCTTTAACTAATTTAACAACTGCTAATTTAGAAGCACCAGCATCTTTTAAGATAACTGTGAATTCTGTTTGCTCTTCTGCGTCAGCTGCATCACCACCACCAGCTGCTGGACCTGCTGCTACAGCTACTGCTGCTGCTGCTGGCTCAATACCATACTCGTCTTTTAAAATTTTTGCTAATTCGTTAACTTCTTTTACTGTTAAGTTAACTAATTGCTCTGCGAAATCTTTTAAATCTGCCATTTTAATTGTTTTTAAAAATTTTTGTTTATTATAGTTTATTTGTGCGCTAAATTATTTTTCAGATAACGTTTTAACGATTCCTGAAAGTTTTTGTCCACCAGATTGTAACGCTGAAACAACGTTTTTAGCTGGCGATTGTAACAATCCAATAAGTTCTCCAAGAAGTTGTTCTTTTGATTTAATATCGATAAGAGCATCTAATTGATCATCACCAATGTAAACAGATTCTTCTGCAAACGCACCTTTTAAAATTGGTTTGTTTTTAGTTTTCTTTCTGAATTCTTTGATTAATTTTGCAGGAGCATTTGAAGACTCTGCAATCATTATGGATGTATTGCCTTTTAATACTGATGGTAATGCTCCAAAATCTTTATCTGAAGCTTCCATTGCTTTTGCAAGTAATGTATTTTTAACAATTGATAACTGAATCCCTGCCTTGAAACAAGCTCTACGTAAATTAGAGGTTGTTAAAGCATCCATTCCTGAAATATCTGCAAGATAAATTGTATTTGTATCTGCTAATGTTGTAGTTAAATCTTGTATTACTTGTGATTTTTCTTCTCTGGTCATAATTCTAAGTTTTAACGTATTAAACAGTTTTAACATCAACAATTACAGCAGGACTCATGGTACTAGAAATATGGATACTTCTTAAATACGTTCCTTTTGCAGTGGTTGGTTTCAATTTAATAACAGTTTGTAATATTTCTTTTGCGTTTTCTGCAATTTTCTCAGCATCAAAAGATACTTTTCCTATTGCAGCATGAACGATACCAGTTTTATCAACTTTAAAATCGATTTTACCAGCTTTCACCTCTTGAACTGCTTTTGCAACATCCATTGTTACAGTACCTGTCTTTGGATTTGGCATTAAACCTCTAGGACCTAAAATTCTTCCTAAAGGACCTAATTTACCCATAACACTTGGTAATGTAATAATAACATCAACATCGGTCCAACCGCTTTTAATTTTTTGAAGATATTCATCTAATCCAACATAATCAGCACCAGCTTCTTTAGCTTCTGCTTCTTTGTCTGGAGTTACTAATGCTAAAACTTTTACGTCTTTACCTGTTCCATGGGGAAGTGTTACAACACCTCTTACCATTTGATTTGCTTTTCTTGGATCTACTCCTAAACGAATTGCAATGTCTACTGATGCATCAAACTTTACATTAGTAATGTCTTTGACTAGCGATGAAGCTGCTGCCAAATCGTAAGATTTTGACTTATCTAATTTTGCGTGTGCTTCTTTTTGCTTTTTTGTTAATTTTGCCATGTTACTACTTTTTTATAAAGATTAATTTGGTGCATCACCAGTTACTGTTAATCCCATAGAACGTGCTGTACCAGCGATCATTTTCATTGCTGAATTCAATTCAAAGGCATTTAAATCTACCATTTTATCTTCTGCAATTACTTTGATTTGATCCCAAGAAACAGATGCTACTTTCTTTCTGTTTGGTTCACCTGAACCACTTTTGATTTTGGCTGCTTCTAGTAATTGTAATGCTGCAGGAGCGGTTTTCGTAACAAATTCAAACGATTTGTCTTTATAAACAGTAATCACAACAGGAACAACTTTTCCTTGCTTGTCTTGTGTTCTTGCATTGAACTGTTTACAGAATTCCATGATGTTAACTCCAGCAGATCCTAAAGCAGGTCCAACCGGTGGCGATGGATTCGCTGCACCTCCCTTTACTTGTAATCTAACTAATTTACTAATTTCCTTTGCCATTATAAAAATGTTTAGTGATTCGTTTTAAAATTGGAAGCTAAAAAACAAATCGATATATAATATGTAACACTTATATCTTTTCTACTTGCATATAACTCAATTCCAATGGTGTTTTTCTTCCAAAAATCTTTACCATTACTTCAAGTTTACGCTTTTCTTCGTTTACTTTTTCTATAGTACCATCAAATCCGTTAAAAGGACCGTCAATTACTTTTACTGTTTCTCCTATGTTAAAAGGAATCGCAATATTTTCGTCCTGCACTGAAAGCTCATCAACTTTACCTAACATTCTGTTAACCTCTGATCTTCTCATTGGTACAGGATCTCCGCCTTTAGTTTCACCAAGAAATCCAATTACACCGGTAATTGATCTAATCACGTGAGGAACTTCGCCAGATAGATTTGCTTCAATCATAATGTAACCAGGAAAATAAACCTTTTCTCTGTTTACTTTTTTTCCATTTCTTATTTGAACAACTTTTTCTGTAGGAACAATTACTTGACTTACAAAATCGGATAATCCAACTCTTGAAATTTCAGTTTCAATATAAGATTTTACCTTATTTTCTTGTCCGCCAATGGCTCTCACAACATACCATTTCATTACAGAATCAGTCATAATTTATTTTCTTAAAATAATTTGAAAAAGTTATCTAATCCAGTTTGAAAAACATAATCAATACCAGCAACTGCTAATGCAAATAAAATAGTAAAAACAGCAACAGTTACAGTTGTTTTTTGAGCATCATCTTTTGATATCCAAGTCATGTGGTTATTCAATTCGTCAAAAGAATCTTTGATATATTGTATAAAGTTCATTTTACTTTTATTTTGCACGGGTTGAGGGACTCGAACTCTCGACACCTGGTTTTGGAGACCAGTGCTCTACCAACTGAGCTAAACCCGTTTCTTAATCATTAATAGAGGTGTTCCGTAAAAAACGGAACACCTTCTTATTTTTAAATTAAAAAACTAAAAAAATTAGTCTAAAATCTCAGTTACCTGACCAGCTCCAACAGTTCTACCACCTTCACGGATAGCGAAACGTAAACCTACATTTAATGCAATTGGTTGAAGAAGATCAACATTGATCGTTAAGTTATCTCCAGGCATTACCATTTCTACACCAGCTGGTAAAGTAATAGTACCTGTAACGTCTGTAGTTCTTACATAAAACTGTGGACGGTAGTTATTGTGGAATGGTGTATGACGTCCACCTTCTTCTTTTTTAAGAACATAAACTTCAGCTTTGAATTTGGCGTGAGGTTTTACTGAACCTGGCTTACAAATAACCATTCCTCTTTTGATATCTTCTTTCGCAATACCTCTTAACAAGATACCAGCGTTATCTCCTGCTTCACCTCTGTCAAGAATTTGACGGAACATTTCGATACCAGTAATAGTAGAGTTTAATTTCTCAGCACCCATACCAATGATTTCTACTGGATCACCAGTTTTAGCAATACCTGTTTCGATACGACCTGTAGCAACAGTTCCACGACCAGTAATAGAAAATACATCTTCGATTGGCATTAAGAATGGCTTATCCATGTCACGAACAGGCTCTTCAATCCAAGAATCACAAGCATCCATTAATTCCATAACTGTATCAACCCATTTTGCTTCACCGTTTAAAGCACCAAGAGCAGAACCTTGAATAACAGGACCATTATCTCCATCATATTCATAGAAAGATAATAATTCTCTTACCTCCATATCAACCAGCTCTAAAAGCTCTTCATCATCAACCATGTCAACTTTGTTCAAGAAAACAACCATACGTGGAATACCAACTTGGCGACCTAATAAGATGTGTTCTCTAGTTTGTGGCATTGGACCATCAGTTGCAGCAACTACTAAAATAGCACCATCCATTTGAGCAGCACCAGTTACCATGTTTTTAACATAATCCGCGTGACCTGGACAGTCAACGTGTGCATAGTGACGATTAGCTGTTTGGTATTCTACGTGAGAAGTATTGATTGTAATACCTCTTTCTTTTTCCTCTGGAGCATTATCAATCTGATCGAAAGATTTTGCTTCTGAAAAACCTTTATCAGCTAATACTTTTGTGATAGCTGCAGTTAAGGTAGTTTTACCGTGATCTACGTGTCCGATTGTACCAATATTTAAGTGTGGTTTCGAACGGTCAAAAGTTCCTTTTGCCATAATATTTAATTTTAATTCTTAAGTTATATTTAGTGTCTAATAATACTCTTATAAATGCTCTATGAGCCAATGACGGGATTTGAACCCGTGACCTCATCCCTACCAAGGATGCGCTCTACCAACTGAGCTACACCGGCTTTTGTTGGATATAATCTTGAGCGAGAGACCGGGTTCGAACCGGCGACAATCAGCTTGGAAGGCTGAAGCTCTACCAACTGAGCTACTCTCGCATTGTTTTTTTTGTGGGGAGAGCAGGATTCGAACCTGCGAAGTCGTAAAACAACGGAGTTACAGTCCGTCCCATTTGGCCGCTCTGGAATCTCCCCTAAAAAGATACATTTCACTATGTTAATGAACTCTATTTTTTTTGAGCCGATAGAGGGACTCGAACCCACGACCTGCTGATTACAAATCAGCTGCTCTAGCCAGCTGAGCTACATCGGCTTTTTTTAAAAAAACAATCCGCTATTTCTAACGGATTGCAAATGTATAAAGTTTTTTTTATTTCGAGAAACTTTTTGTGATAATTTTTATTTTTTTATGAAATCAATGAATCTCTGGTTTTTTCTTTGGATTTTTTTAGTTGTCTTTTTAGTGAATCGATACCTAAATTTATACCTTCTTCAAAAGTTTTGGTTTCTCTTTTTACGATCAACTCATTTCCGGGAATGTTTAATTTGATCTCTATTATTTTATTTTCCTTGTCGCTGGTATTTTGAACTTTTAAAAATACTTCGACATCAACAATTTTATCATGAAACTTTACCAATTGATTTGCCTTTTTCTCTACATAATTGATTAAATCTTTGTCTGCATTAAAGTTTACTGATTGAGTGAACACTTTCATAAGTTATTATTTTTTTAAACTCCTAGGGTGAGCTTGATTATACACTTTTTTTATAACTTCAAGACTATTGTGTGTATAGACTTGGGTGGAGGCTAAACTTGAATGCCCTAGTAATTCTTTAACCGAATTTAAATTTGCTCCTTCATTAAGTAGATGTGTAGCAAATGAATGTCTCAAAATATGAGGACTTTTTTTTACCTTCGTTGAGACATCACTAAAGTAGGAATTTATAACCCCGTAAACAAGCGTTTTGCTAATTTTATTTCCTTTTTCAGTAATCAATAATTCAACATTTCCTTTAGAAAAATCTTCCTTCAATTCCTGGTATTGTTTTATCATAACAATGACTGATGCTACTAACGGAACAAATCGTTCTTTATTTCGTTTTCCTAGAACTTTTACGGTTTTATTAGCAAAATCTACATCACACTCTTTGATATTAATTAATTCTGATTTTCTGATTCCTGTAGAATATAACAATTCAATAATTAATTTATTTCTAATTGTCCTAAAATCGGTATTTTCTGATACATTATTTATTGCTTCATTGATCTCTTTTAATGTAAACGGTATTTGCAATCTATTGACAGATTTTAGCGATTTATGTTTTGACAATGGGTTTATTTCAATTTGATGCGTTTTTTGCAAAAACTTGAAGAAAGAATTCAAAGAAGTAATTTTACGATTGATACTTCTATTTGATATTTTTTGATTTACTAAATTCACAATCCAACTTCGGATGAAAGGATATTCTACTTCCGATAAATTTTGGATATTGAAATCAGTTTCACAAAAATCCTTGAAAGAAATTAAATCAGATTTGTAAGCGAAAATTGTGTTTGGCGAATATTTTTTTTCGAGAGATAAATAATCAAGAAATGAATCAATCAAAATGCAATGAATTTGGTTTCTGTAAATTTACAAAATTTCATTCAAAAAAAAATCTCGTATCAAAAATTTGATACGAGACTCTTTATTATTAGAATAAGCTACTAACCTACTTCTTCTTGTGTTCTTAATCTTTGAACGTAAGAAGCTTTGATTTTTTGAGCTCTCTTTGCTACTGAAGGTTTTGTAAAGTTTTTATTATTACGTAAGTGTTTCATCGTTTTTGTACGATCGTATTTACGCTTATAACGCTTTAAAGCTCTATCTATATTCTCTCCTTCTTTTACTGGTATAATTAACATAAGTTAGCACCTCCTTTCATACGTATCTTTTATATTTTTTTAAACAGTTAACTGTTTTGGTTTCTATTTTTGGATTGCAAAGGTACTCTTTTAATATGAATTAGCAATTATTTAAGTACTCCTTTTTATATTAAATATTGTGCAGCGGGTTTATGTTCTTTGCTATCAATGACTATTTTTTTAAAATAGAAAACATTTCCGTCAAAATAATCGTCAAAAAAAGTTAGGTAGCTGGTTTGTATTCTTTGCTATCAATGACTATTTTTGCGATGATCTCTTTTAAGATTTCAGAAGTACCACCTCCGATTGGGCCTAATCTACTATCACGAAATAAACGTGCCATTGGATAATCTTCCATATAACCAT
>JANREL010000095.1:4913-15668 GCA_030758355.1 Polaribacter sp. | reverse complement strand
CCTAATCTACTATCACGAAATAAACGTGCCATTGGATAATCTTCCATATAACCATAACCTCCTAACAATTGAAGCGCATCATAAATCACTTCATCTGCGATTTTAGTAGATAATAATTTAGACATACTAGCTTCTTTCACCACATATTGACCATCATTTAGTCTTTTTGCTATCGAATAATTATATTCTTTACACATATCAACCTGACTTGCCATTTCAGCAATTTTGTGTCTCAATGCCTGAAATTGATCAATTGTTTTGCCAAAAGCAACTCGCTCTTTCATGTAATTGATTGCATAATCCAAGGCAAATTCTGCTCTTGCATGTGCATTAATTCCCATAATCAAACGCTCTGAGGCAAAATGTTGCATGATATAAGGAAAGCCTTTTCCTTCTTCTCCTAATAAATTTTCTGCAGGAATCACTACATTATCAAAAGCGATTTCGCCAGTATCAGAAGCTTTCCAACCTAACTTATTCAATTTTGTTGCTGAAATTCCTTTCGTGTTTCTATCCAAAACAAAAATGCTAATTCCTTTATATTTATCTGAAGAGTCTGTTTTTGCAGCAACTATTAAATAATCAGAATAAACTCCATTTGTAATGAACGTTTTGGAACCATTCAATATATAATGATCTCCATTTTTGATGGCGGTTGAGCGCATTCCTGCAACATCACTTCCTCCAAAAGGTTCAGTAATACATAGACAACCAATCATTTCACCCTCCACACTTGGTAGTAAATATTTTTGTTTGATGGCTTCGTTTGCTTCTTTATTTAGATGTGTCATTGCCAAATATTCGTGAGCCCAAATTGCAGCTGCAAATCCCCCTGAATTTATTTTTTGCAATTCTTCAAGAAAAATTACGGTATAAAAAAGGTCTAAATCCAAACCTCCATATTCGTGTGGAGTTGACAATCCAAAATAACCCATTTCTCCAAATTTTTTCCAGATGAAACGCTCAATTGTCCCTGTTTGTTCCCATTTTTCAATATGAGGGACTACTTCTTTCTGTAAAAAATCTTTAAAACTCGCACGAAATGCGTGATGTTCTTCTGTAAAGTACATGCTATTCATTTGATAAAATTGAATTAATTATTCAGCGTGCAAATATAAGACTAATCTGTTGTATATAGCTATGGTGATATCCTTGATATTTTTTAATTCTGAAATGTGTTGAATCTCTGCAACCTCATCTTTATAGTCAAAAACTTTTCTGCAAAGTTCATAATTCATATACGGAATTCGCAATAACTCTTTGAAAGTTAATGAATTAATATTGACAGTTTTAATAATTGGTTTTTGTTTGATCCTAAACGTTTCAAGCGTTTTATCTGCAATTTCTTTTTGCAAACCCCAAACTTCATAGAGCTGTTCTTTAAAAGTAAATCCTTGTAATTTAGAACGATACTGAATAATGCGTTCTGCAATTTTTTCCCCAATACCATTTATATATTGTAAATCTGTTAAAGTTGCCTTATTCAAATCGTCGGTTGTCAAATCACTTTTAGCTGTTTTTTTATAATTTTGATACGTTAGTTTGTCTGAAAATGAGTTTTCATTTTTATTTAAATTTTGCTTTTCCACCCAATCAGGAAACTTGAAAAAGGGGGCAATTTTTGCCAACAAACTATCTGAAATCTTTGTGACTCTTTGAAAATCATTTTGTGAATTAACGAATTTTCCTGTTTTTCTAAAAGCTAACAATCTATCAATCTCTTCTAAAGACATGCCTAATTGTTCACCTTTAAAATCAGTAATATAATTTGGATTGAATGGAAATATTTTAGGTTTTCTATTTTCAATTTCAACAGCTTTCAGGCTATCAATTTGTTGTCGAAATGCCAGAATTTCAGGAGTTTCTCTAGCTATTTTTTCATCCGTTGAAAAAACATCAGTAAAAATCAATATTTGCAAGAGGATTATGAGAATTGCTAACAAAAAAATCCCATTACGTTGGTTTTTATTGTACCAGAAATGGGATGTAAATAAGGTCATAAAAGGAAAATTATTATGATTCTATCGCTTCTTTTTTAAGATTGATAGCAACTAAATACCTTCGTAATTGTTTTTTAACAACCGGCGTTAATAAAAACAATCCAATCATATTTGGAAACACCATTGCAAAAATCATTGCATCAGAGAAATCCCAAATCGATTTCATACTCGCTGCTGCTCCAATTACAACAAATGTTAAAAATAAAAACTTATATGTTAAATCGGCTTTTTTACCTCTTCCAAATAAATATTTCCAGGATTGTAAACCGTAGTAAGACCAAGAAATCATCGTTGATACTGCAAATAAAACTACTGCAATTGTTAAGAAAACATTTGAGTAAGGAATATACTGTGCAAAAGCTTGTGAGGTAATACCTGCCCCCTCAAAAGGCATTCCATCAATATAAACCACTCCAGAACCATCTCCTCCATATTGAAAAGCTCCTCCAAAATTAAAAATTACAATAACAACAGCTGTCATGGTACAAATCACAACGGTATCAATGAAAGGCTCTAATAACGCAACTAAACCTTCAGAAGCAGAATATTTTGTTCTTACTGCTGAGTGAGCAATAGATGCAGAACCTGCACCAGCTTCATTTGAGAAAGCAGCTCTTTTGAATCCTACTAAAAGAACTCCGATTACACTCCCTACACCAATAGCAGTTGGGCTAAATGCTTCAGCCATAATTAGAGAGATTGCATCATCTAACAATCCAAAATTGCTAAAAATGATATACAAACATGCTACAATATAGAGTAATGCCATAAATGGAACTACTTTTTCAGTTACTGTTGCTATTCTTTTGATACCACCAATAATAATAATTCCAACTACTACAGCCAAAACCAATCCAATTAATGCTCCAGCACTTGAACTTTGCAAGCCTAATAAATCTTTTATAACAACTGTTGCTTGGTTTGATTGAGCAGCATTTCCACCTCCAAAAGAACCTCCAATACAAAAAACAGCAAAAACTACTGCGGATATTTTACCCAAAGTTTTAAAACCTTTTTCTTTCAATCCTTTGCTTAAATAATACATTGGACCTCCATAAACCGTTCCATCTTCTCCAATATCTCGGTATTGAACACCTAAAGTACACTCAACAAATTTTGTAGACATTCCTAAAAGTCCGCAGATAATCATCCAAAAAGTAGCACCTGGACCACCAAGAGCAATTGCCAGTGCAACACCTGCTATATTTCCGTTTCCAACAGTTCCTGAAACTGCTGTAGCTAATGCTTGGAAGTGAGAAACTTCTCCATGTTCCGACTCATCCCTAATGGTGTCTTTAATATCCCCATCAATTTCTAAATCACTATGAACTTCTAAAGCTTGCTCAATATGCTCTGCAATATCATCAACTTTATTCATATCTACACCTTGTGCAATCCCATCTTCTCCATAAAGAAATTGAGCTCCGTGTTTTTCTATATCTTCGTATTTACCTCGTACAACACTTATAGCTGTCCAAAAATGACGAATGTTTGGAAAAGAAAAGTAAATCGTAAAAAACGCTGCACTCCCCACTAGTAAAACTAAAACAAAAGGAATTTCAGGATCATGCCACACTTTAAAAAAGATAACTTGACTAAAAAAATCTGATACAGGCTTAAATGCTTCATCAATTTTTTGATCTAATCCTTTTTCCTGAGCGAACGTTAATACTGGAATTATAAATAACAATAATGATAAAAGTTTTTTCTTCATGATATTGATTAAGGTTTTTCTAGTTAGTGGCGTGCAATATCTTAAAAAATTGAGCCTTTAACAAGTTTTGACAGTTAAAAGTGATTTTTATAGTAGTTTTTCTTTAAATCTTTGTAAATCTTCCTCAAAAGAATGGACTTTTAGTCCTAATTCAGAAGTGGTTTTTAAGAGATTAAAACCTGTTTTAGCAGGTCTTCGAGCTCTTTGATTTAATGTTGATGATGAAATTGGTTTGATTAAATTTTTATCCAACTCAAAAACATCAGCAATTTTTTGAGCGATTTCAAAAACACTCATTAATTTTGTGGATGAAATATGATAAATTCCTGTTGCATTTTTATCTATTGCTAATTTGCATGACATTGCCAAATCTTCTACATAAGTTGGCATACGAAATTGATCGTCAACAATGGTGATTTCTTTTCCTTTTTCGAGCATTTCTCTCACCCAAAGAACAATATTTGTTCTGCTCATGTCATACACTTTTCCGTATACTAAAATGGTTCTTAGAATTGTAAAATCGATTTTTGAATTCAGTAAAATTTCTTCTGACTTTACTTTTGAAATTCCATAATAACTTAGTGGATTTGGCTCATCAGTTTCTTTGTAGTAACCTTTTTTCCCGTCAAAAATAAAATCAGTTGACAACTGTATTACATGACAATTGATAATTTCTGCTATTTCTTTCAACCATTTTACAACTTCAATATTTAAAACATCACAAGCTTCTTTATGGATTTCGCAGTCATCTACTTGCGTCATTGCAGCCGTATTTATAATTGCATCAGGTTGAATTTTTATTAATTCTTTTTTGAGATTTTCCTCATTAGTGATGTCAATCGAGACAAAGTAAAAATCAGTTCTTCCGCTCCTATTTACTCCTTTTGAAAAACCAAAAACTTCGTAATTATTTTTTTCTTTCAATAATAATTTCAATAATGATTGACCTAACAATCCGTTACTTCCTGTTATTACAATTTTTTTCATTCAAAACAATTCTCTTAATTTGATTATTTGTTCTGGTCTTCCCAGAACTATTAAATATGCACCACTTATAAGCACTGTGCTTGATTCAGGATTGATGATATAATCTTTGTCTATATGTCTGTAACCAATTACTGTGCATCCTGTTTTTTTCCTTAAATCCAAATCTAAAATTGTTTTACCAATATATCCTTTTGGTAAAATATCAATATTTATTTCTTCGAGATTTGCAGTAGTTTCTCCTTCAATAGTAAGTCTATCAACAAATTCTATGACATCAGGTGTAGTTACT
The DNA here is from genome assembly GCA_030758355.1 of Polaribacter sp. GTDB lineage: Bacteria > Bacteroidota > Bacteroidia > Flavobacteriales > Flavobacteriaceae > Polaribacter. The sequence goes on along the minus strand of JANREL010000095.1, from coordinate 10,678 downwards.
AGGGAAGCCATATGATCTCCACCTAATTTATCGGGCATAATAACGTTATCAGCACCTGCTATTTTCAATTTGCCATAAGAACTTTCTTTAGAAGCCCTACTAATTATTTTTATATTTCTGTTCAATTGTCTTGCGCTCAAAACAACAAATAAGTTATCAGCATCCGAAGGCAATGCAGTAATAAGATTTTCAGCATTTTCAATTCCTGCTTTTATCAAAACATCATCAATTGTAGCATCTCCTTCAATATTTAATATCTCCAATTCATCCAATTTCTCAACAATATCTTTGTCATTTTCTATGACAACGATGTCTCTATTGTAGTTTCGTAACTTTAAAATTGCTTGTTTACCATTTCTTCCATAGCCACAGACAATGGTATGATTTTTTAGCTTTTCGATTTTTTTTTCCACATTTTTATGTTTAAAATATTCAAATAATTTTCCACTAACCAAATATTCTGAAAAAGCAGAAATTGCATATCCAAAAACAGTGATACTAGTTAAAATTAAAAAAATTGTAAATACCTTTTCTTGCACTGAAAAAGGCCTAAGCTCCCCAAAACCAACCGTTGTAACTGTAATTACGGTCATATACAATGCATCAATGAAAGAGTAATCAGATAGAAGCATGTACCCTGCTGTGCCAAGGGTTAGTGTTGACAAAACAAGAATTACAATTGTATTAATTTTTGAACCTAAAACTTTCATAAATTACAAATCAAATACTGAACTTCTCTTGGTGTAAATCAAATCTTTTAATTTTATTAAAAACGCCAATGTCAAGTAAAATCCAAAAGATAATCCCACTGTAAAAAAAGTAACATAAATAAAGTAGATACGGACATTTTTTGCTCTCATTCCTAATCTATCAGCCAATCTTGTAAAAACGCCAAATCCATGACGTTCGAAAAAATAGCGAACGGAATGTATAAATTTCATGATATTCCTTTTGGTTGCAAGATAACACAATCCATTTATTTGTTGATTAATTTTCATTTAAAATTGATTTTATATTGAGTAACTTTGCCTTTTTTCTGTAAAAAACCACTTTTTTTGAAAGACCAAGAATACATAGAAGTTTACGGCGCAAGAGTCCACAACTTAAAAGATATTGATGTAAAAATTCCACGCGAAAAACTAGTTGTAATCACTGGTTTAAGCGGTAGTGGAAAATCGTCTTTGGCTTTTGACACGATTTATGCAGAAGGTCAAAGACGCTATATTGAAACATTTTCTGCGTATGCACGTCAGTTTTTGGGTGGATTAGAAAGACCTGATGTGGATAAAATTGATGGACTTTCACCCGTAATTTCCATCGAACAAAAAACAACCAATAAAAGTCCACGATCTACAGTTGGAACAATTACTGAAATTTACGATTTTTTACGATTATTGTTTGCAAGAGCAGCTGATGCATATTCCTATAATACTGGTAAAAAAATGGTTAGCTATTCTGATGAGCAAATCAAAGAATTGATTCTGTCTGATTTTGCTAACAAAAAAATTGCCATTTTAGCGCCTTTGATAAAATCTAGAAAAGGGCATTACAGAGAACTTTTTGAACAAATTTCTAAGCAAGGTTTTCTAAAAGTTCGAGTTGATGGTGAAATCAGAGATATTGAAAAAGACATGCGACTAGATCGTTATAAAACGCATGATATTGAAGTGGTCATTGATCGATTATTGGTGAATGCAGCCTCTGAAAAACGCCTAGAAGAAACCATCAAAACCGCTATGTATGCTGGAGACAATATTATGATGGTACTTGCAATTGATGAAAACCAACCTCGTTATTTTAGCCGAGAATTGATGTGTCCTGAAACCGGAATTGCATACCCAAATCCTGAACCCAATACGTTTTCTTTCAACTCACCAAAAGGTGCCTGTGAAACGTGTAATGGTTTGGGAATTATCAATGAAATCAATTTACAAAAAGTGATTCCGAATGATACTATTTCAATAAAAAATGGTGGAATTATTCCTTTGGGAGATCAAAAAAATAGTTGGATTTTCAAGCAAATTGAACACATTGCTGAGCGTTATAAATTCAAATTGACAGATGCCATCAAAGATATTCCAAAAGAAGGTTTGGAAATGATTTTGAATGGAGGCAATGAGGCTTTTCAAATTACCTCAAAAACTGTTGGCGTTACCAGAAATTATAAAATTGATTTTGAAGGAATCATTTCATTCATTAAAAACCAATATAATAACGCAGAAAGTGCTAGTATCAAACGTTGGGCAAATAGTTTTATGGACGAAATAACCTGTAAAACTTGCGAAGGAAAACGTTTAAAAAAAGAAGCACTTCATTTTAAAATCACTGATAAAAACATCAGTGATTTGGTACAAATGGACATCACAGAATTGGCCAATTGGTTTGAAACTATTGAAGGAAAATTATCTAACAAACAACAACAAATTGCCTCCGAAATTTTGAAGGAAATTCGGACAAGAATTCAATTTTTAGTGGATGTTGGATTGGAATATTTAACGCTTGACAGAACTTCAAAATCACTTTCTGGTGGTGAAGCACAAAGAATTCGTTTAGCAACACAAATTGGATCGCAATTAGTAGGCGTTTTATATATTTTAGATGAACCAAGTATTGGTTTGCATCAACGTGATAACCAAAAATTGATTGATTCTTTGGTAAAATTGCGCGATATTGGCAACTCCGTTTTGGTAGTTGAACACGACAAAGACATGATTGAACATGCTGACTATGTGCTAGATATTGGCCCTGGTGCTGGAAGACATGGAGGTCAAATTGTAAGCGAAGGAACATTTACAGAATTAAAAACTCACAACACTTTAACAGCAGATTATTTGACTGGAAAAAAGAAAATCGAAGTTCCAAAAACAAGACGCGAAGGCAATGGAAAATTCATCAAACTAAAAGGTGCCACTGGCAATAATTTAAAAAATGTTTCGGTTGAAATTCCTCTAGGAAAAATGATTTGTGTCACAGGAGTTTCTGGAAGTGGAAAATCAACATTAATCAACGAAACCTTATACCCTATTTTAAACGAACACATTTACAGAGGCGTTAAAAAACCAATGCCTTACAAAAAAATTGAAGGTTTAGAACATATTGATAAAGTGATTGATATTGATCAATCACCTATTGGAAGAACACCACGTTCAAATCCGGCAACATATACCAAAACCTTTGACGAAATTAGAACTTTGTTTGCCCAAACTCCTGAAGCTGCTATTCGTGGTTACAAACCTGGACGCTTTTCATTCAATGTAAAAGGCGGACGTTGTGAAACTTGCGAAGGTGCAGGCGTTAGAATTATTGAAATGAACTTTTTACCAGATGTTCACGTAGAATGTGAAACCTGTCAAGGAATGCGATTCAACAGAGAGACTTTAGAAGTTCGGTTTAAAGGAAAATCAATTGCTGATATCCTTAATATGACTATTGAAGATGCCACTGATTTTTTTGAAAATATTCCAAAAATTCACCGAAAATTAAAAACCATCAAAGATGTAGGTTTGGGCTATATAACACTTGGGCAACAATCTACCACACTTTCTGGTGGTGAAGCACAAAGAATAAAATTGGCATCAGAATTGTCAAAAAAAGACACAGGGAATACCTTTTATATTTTAGACGAGCCTACAACTGGTTTGCATTTTGAAGACATTCGTGTCTTGATGGAAGTTCTAAACAAATTGGCAAACAAAGGAAATACTGTATTAATTATTGAACACAATTTAGATGTGATTAAACTTGCGGATCATATTATTGATGTTGGTTTAGAAGGTGGAAAAAATGGAGGCACTATTTTATGTACAGGAACCCCTGAAGAAGTGGCTGAGAACAAAAAAAGCTACACTGCTGCGTTTTTGAAAAAAGAATTATACTAAAATAACGTTTGTAAATAAAACTAAAAAGAGTTGTAAACTTTTTTTCAAAACTCTTTAATCATTATTAGAGCAATTTATTTTAACATGGAATAAAAATGCCAAATCGTATATAAAATACCTCCCTTCTATTTCGGAGAAACTCCAGAGTTAAGAAATTTTGTTTTTGAATACATTTATTTTTTTTCAAATCAATGTTTTTTCTCTGACATGGTTTGACATTAACATGAATTGTCTTAAACCACATCAAACCAAACAATAATAATAATTCCAAAATATTTTTTTGATATTTTTTAATGACCCATAAGAAAAATTAGAAATAGTTTATTCAAAAAGAATTAATTTTGAAAACTTTTAAAATTAGCATTTTATGACAAACGACGATAGAAAAATAAAAGAAAAGTTTCAACAAAAAACGTGGAATGAAATAAAAACAAATGATTCTTGGGCCATTTTTAAAATCATGGCCGAGTTTGTAGCTGGTTATGAAACACTCAGTAAAATTGGGCCTTGTGTATCAATTTTTGGTTCTGCGAGAACCAAACCTGACAGCCCATATTATATTTTAGCAGAAGAAATTGCTTTCAAACTAACTCAAAGTGGATTTGGAGTAATTACTGGTGGTGGACCAGGAATTATGGAAGCAGGAAATAAAGGTGCCAACAGAGGAAGAGGGTTGTCTGTTGGTTTAAATATTGAATTGCCCTTTGAGCAGCATGACAATCCTTGGATTGATCGAGGCAAAAGTTTAGACTTCGATTATTTTTTTGTAAGAAAAGTAATGTTTGTCAAATATTCTCAAGGATTTGTAGTCATGCCTGGTGGATTTGGAACTATGGACGAGCTTTTTGAAGCAATTACCTTAATTCAAACAAAAAAAATTGGTCGTTTTCCAATTGTTTTGGTTGGCAAGAAATTTTGGGGTGGTTTGATTGATTGGTTACATGAAACGCTAATTGCTGAAGGAAATATCAAAGAAGAAGATTTGAATCTTTTTAGATTGGTAGATACTGCTGATGAAGCTGTAGAACATTTCAATAAATTCTATGAAAAATACAAGTTAAAACCAAATTTTTAATGCTTTTTTCAAGAAAACAGCTTATTGTTTTTTTTATTTTAAGTTCTTGTTTGTATGCTCAAACAAGAATCAAAACACTATTTTACTATATTTTAAATTTTTCAATTGATATTGAAAGTCAAGAAAAAAATCAATTTTACAAACAATTTTAGTAACTGTGATTCAAAATAATACTATTCCAAAATAAATATATTATTTAAAAACTACGGCTTTTAAACCCCTAAAAATTTGAAAAAATATAAATTGAAAATACATCAAACTATATTGAAATTGTGCTTGTTTTGGTCCGTTTTTACAGTGGCTCAAAATAATTCTATTGCAATAAAAGCTGATTTTAATCCCGAAAAAGATGAAATGAAAATTCAGCAAGAAATCGTCTTTTTCAACAATTCAGACGCTATTTTAAATCATATTTATCTCCACAATTGGGCCAATAGTTTTAGAGATCGAAAAACACCATTATCAAAAAGATTGATTAAAGATTTTAAAAAAGATTTATACTTCGCAAAACCTGATGAAATTGGTTACACAACCATCAAAAACTTAACTGTTGATTTTGAAAATATTGTTTTTAACGAAGCCCCAAATCAAGCTGATATTATTGATATTCAATTAAATAGCCCTTTACTTCCAGCAGAAAAAAGAACCATTATTATTACATATAGTTTAAAAATTCCTGATGCAAAATTTACCAGTTATGGAAAAACAGCAATTGGATATCACCTTCGATTTTGGTATATGACTCCAGCCATATTTCAAAATGGATGGAAATTGATGAGCAATCTAAATACAGATGATTTATTTGAAAATAC
>JANREL010000095.1:0-4813 GCA_030758355.1 Polaribacter sp. | reverse complement strand
AGACAATTTTTAGATCAAGCCTTAATTACACCGGTTGATTCTTTGTCTAATTTCAACAGAAAAATTGCCAATAAGTACAAAGCTGGTTTGGCTATAAAGTATCTAAAAAACTTTTTGGGTGATAGTATTTTGACTAGTAGCATCAGAGAATTGTATCAGGAAAAAAGCGAAAAATTAATTTCAACTGCTGATTTCAAAGAGATTATTACAAAAAAAACAACTAAAAATTTAGATTGGTTTTTTGAAGATTTCATAAAAACAAATAAAAAAATTGATTCTACAATCGATGACGTTTTTGTAGAAGAAGACAGTTTAAAAGTTACGATTAGAAACAAACGAAACATCACAACTCCAGTGTTATTGTATGGTTTGAACGATAAAGAAATTATCTTTAAGAAATGGTTTACAAACATAAATGGTACAACCACAGTGAGTATCCCAAATCAAAATATCAACAAAGTTGCGTTGAATTATGAAAATACCTATCCAGAATTAAATACACTTGATAATTGGAAAAGTTTAGAGAAAAAAATATTTAACAAACCTTTAAAATTCAATTTGATAAAAGATATTGATGACCCCTATTACAATCAACTTTTTTATCAACCAAATGTTAGTTACAACTTTTACAACGGAGTAATTTTGGGTGTTAGGCTTCACAATAAACCACTAATAAAAAGAAATTTAGAAGCTTCAATTGCTCCTGCTTATGCCACAAATAGTGGAACTGTAATTGGCCAATTTTCGTTATTATTAAATCAATATTTCGAAGAAACTTCCATCTACAGAATTCGTTATGGAATTGCTGGATTAACCTTGGATTATGCACCAAACTTATCATACAAATCTTTAGTTCCATTTGTAAATATGGAATTCAAAAGAAAGGGTTTGAGAGAGGCAACTTCCGAGGTTTTAAGTGCAAGAATGGTCCATATTGACAAGGAAGTATTGCCAAATACAATCCAAACAGATCAAGATAATTATAGTGTGTTAAGCATCAATTACAGTTTTATAAATCCGGATATTGTCAAAGAATTTCGTTACAATTTTAGTGCTGAACTCGCTCAAAATTTCTCAAAAATCGCTGCTGATATTCGCTTTCGTTCTTTAACAACCTCAGATACTCAACTAGATTTCAGACTTTTTATTGGTACTTTTTTAAGCAATAAAACCACAGGAGATTATTTTAGTTTTGGGTTAGACAGAGCCAATGATTACTTATTTCAGCTCAATTATTTTGGTAGATCAGAAGATTCAGGATTATTTAGTCAACAATTCATTATTGCTGAAGGTGGTTTCAAATCAGTGTTACCAACAAGATTTGCCAACCAATTCATGGCTTCCTTTAATTCGAGTTTTGGAATTTGGAAATGGGTTGAATTTTATAACGATGTTGCTTTTTTGAAAAGCAGAAACTCACCCGTATTTTTTGCATACAATAACGGAATTCGTTTAAACTTTGTGCATCAAATTTTAGAAGTCTATTTCCCATTATATTCTAATAATGGTTGGGAAATTTCACAAGGAAAATATCATGAAAAAATTCGATTTACTTTTACTGCCGATTTAAACGCTATTTTTAGCTTTGTTAGAAGAGGAGTTTTGTAAATTCAAACAAATTGATTTTTATTGTATATTTTATAACAAAAAAGTAAATTTTGTTATAAATATTATCATATTCTTAATTTTTACAAATATTTTTAAATATCAATTAAAATATTTTATATTTGTTGCTGTTAAAATCAAAAAAAAACATGTTGCAAGAAACAAAATCAATTACCTCTAATCAAATTTCATTTAGTGATTTTAAAAAAGAAGTTTTAAACGACTATAAAATTGCTAAAATCAGTAGAGAATGTAGTTTATTAGGTAGACGCGAGGTTTTAACAGGAAAAGCCAAATTCGGAATTTTTGGCGACGGAAAAGAAGTGCCTCAATTAGCAATGGCTAAAGCTTTCAAAAAAGGGGATTTCAGATCTGGATATTATCGAGATCAAACTTTTATGATGGCACTTGGTGAGCTTTCTCCACAACAATTTTTTGCTGGATTATATGCTCACGCAGACATAAAAGCTGATCCAATGTCTGCAGGAAGACAAATGGGAGGTCATTTTGCAACACATAGTTTGAACGATGACGGAAGTTGGAAAAACCTTACAAAACAATACAATTCAAGTGCTGATATTTCACCTACTGCTGGGCAAATGCCTCGCTTACTGGGCCTAGCACAAGCATCTAAAGTTTACAGAAACGAAAAAAGCGTTCAGAAAAATACCAATTTTTCCATCAATGGAAATGAAGTAGCTTGGGGAACAATTGGAAATGCAAGTACTAGTGAAGGTTTATTTTTCGAAACTATCAATGCTGCGGGTGTATTACAAGTTCCCATGGTAATGAGTGTATGGGATGATGAATACGGAATTTCTGTTCATGCAAAATTTCAAACTACTAAAGAAAGTATTTCTGAAATATTAAAAGGATTTCAAAGAGACTCAGAATATAATGGCTACGAAATTTTTATAGTAAATGGTTGGGATTACGTGCAATTGATGGATGTGTATCAAAAAGCAGCAACTATTGCTAGAGAAGAGCACGTTCCTGTGTTGATTCATGTAAAAGAATTGACACAACCTCAAGGGCATTCTACATCTGGCTCGCATGAGAGATATAAAGAAAAAGAGCGTTTGCAATGGGAAAAAGACCATGATTGTATTACCAAAATGCGAGAATGGATATTAGAATTTGAATTGGAGACTCAAGACGGAGAAATTTTACGTTTTGTAAATTCTGAGGAAGAGCTAATTCTGTTAGAAAAAGAAGCTAAAAAAGAAGTTTCTGAGGCTAAAAAAGAAGCTTGGAATGCGTATTTAAATGACATCAAATCTGATCTTTTTAAGGTTGTATCGATTCTAGATAATGCGGCTAAAAAAAGTAAAAATGGCACAGTTATCAATAAATACAAATCTGATTTATCAGCACTAAAAGAACCAACAAGAAAAGATGTTTTAAGCACTGCAAGAAAATGTTTACGATATCTGAAGGATGAAAATTTTTTAGAAAAAACAGCATTACAGCAATTTATAAAAAATGCCATTGACAGTGCTTTCGATAAATATTCATCACAGTTAACAAATGAGTCTTCAAAAAGTGTGTTGCATATCGCTGAAAAACTACCCAGCTATTCTCAAGAAAAAAATATAGTTGATGCAAGAGTAATCATGAGAGATAATTTTGATGCACTTCTTACAAAGCATCCTGAAATTTTAATTTTTGGTGAAGATGCAGGTTTTATTGGTGATGTAAATCAAGGTTTAGAGGGTTTGCAAGAGAAATTCGGCAACATTCGAATTTCAGATACTGGTATTAGAGAAGCTACTATTATTGGACAAGGAATTGGACTGGCAATGCGTGGTTTGCGACCAATTGCTGAAGTACAATACCTAGATTATTTGCTATATGCACTTCAAATTATGAGTGATGACTTGGCAACCTTGCGTTACAGAACATTTGGCAAACAAAAAGCGCCTTTAATTGTGAGAACTCGTGGGCACAGATTGGAGGGAATTTGGCATGCAGGTTCACCTCTGGGAGCAATTATCAATAGTTTACGAGGTATTCATGTATTGGTCCCAAGAAACATGACAAAAGCTGCCGGATTTTACAACACTTTATTAGATAGTGATGATCCTGCTTTGGTAATTGAGTGTTTGAATGGGTATCGTCTAAAAGAAGAATTACCTACGAATTTAGGCGAATTTAAAACGCCTATTGGTCTTGTTGAAACGATAAAATCAGGTTCAGATATGACCGTAGTCTCTTATGGATCAACCTTGCGTTTGGTGGAAGAAGCTGCCAAAGAATTGCACCAAGTGGGAATTGATATAGAAATTATTGATGCTCAGAGTTTATTGCCTTTTGATATCAATCACGATTGTGTAAAAAGTGTGATAAAAACCAATAAGCTATTAGTCGTTGATGAAGATGTTCCTGGAGGAGCAACTGCCTATATTTTACAGGAGATTTTAGAATCTCAAAATGGGTATTTGTATTTAGATAGCAAACCTGCTACACTTTCTGCAAAAGCACACAGACCTGCCTACGGAACTGATGGTGACTATTTTTCAAAACCTTCTACAGAGGATATTTTTGAAAAAGTGTATGAAATGATGCATGAATACAATCCAGAAAAATTCAAAAGATTGTATTGATATATAATTTAAAATTCATTGAATCCCAATCAAATTTGATTGGGATTTATTTTTTTTAACAAATCAATTATCAAAATTAGAATTGGTTTTCCTTATTTTAGACGTTTTAATTTTTTAATCAAATCTAACATGAAAAAAATGCTACTCTTTTCATTTTTTTTAGGAGTTATTTTTCCCTCACAAATAAACTCCCAAAGAAAAAAATCCAAAGACAAAACCCAAGAAGTTATTGCAACTCCACAAAAAAAGAAGTCACCTAGTTATAGTGATTTCGTAACCAAAAATACTAAATCAGATAGAGGTTTATTTACAGTTCACGAAAATAAAGAGGCTTACTTGTACGAAATTCCGAAATCCTATTTTGGAAAAGATATGCTATTAGTAACACGCATCAAAGAATTGCCCTCAGGTTTGGGTGGTGGTTATGTAAATGCAGGTTCTAAAATAAACACACAAGTCGTCGTTTGGGAACACTATAAAAATAAGATGTTATTAAAAGTAAAATCTTATAATGCCATTGCCAACGATTCTTTGCCAATTTACAAATCCGTAAAAGCTAATAATTTAGAACCTATTATTTTTGCTTTTGATATCAAAAGTCAAAA
>JANREL010000094.1:2351-5040 GCA_030758355.1 Polaribacter sp. | reverse complement strand
TATGTTATCAGTTTCTAATTTATCTGTCCAGTTTGGAAAAAGAATTTTATTTGATGAAGTAAACACCAAATTTCAGCAAGGAAATTGCTATGGAATTATAGGTGCAAACGGTGCAGGAAAATCAACATTTTTAAAAATAATTTCTGGAAAACAAGATCCAACTTCAGGTCAAGTTCATTTAGAACCTGGAAAAAGAATGTCTGTGCTAACTCAAAATCACAATGAGTTTGATGAATTTGCAGTCTTAGAAACTGTCATCATGGGAAATAAAGATTTGTTTAAAATAAAAAAACAAATCGATGATTTATATGCAGATTATTCTGATGAAAATGCTGAGAAAATTGGTGAACTTCAAATTGTTTTTGAGGAAATGAATGGTTGGAATGCAGATTCTGATGCTGCTGCTATGTTGTCTAATTTAGGGGTTTCTGAGGATTATCATTTTACAATGATGAAAGATTTAGATGGAAAACAAAAAGTAAGAGTATTGATTGCGCAAGCGCTTTTTGGTAATCCTGATGTGTTGATTATGGATGAGCCAACCAACGATTTGGATTTTGAAACTATTGCTTGGTTAGAAAATTTCTTGGCGAATTATGATAATTGTGTGATTGTTGTTTCTCATGACAGACACTTTTTAGACGCTGTTTGTACACATATTTCAGACATTGATTTTGGAAAAATCAACCATTATTCAGGGAATTATACATTTTGGTATGAATCTAGTCAATTAGCCGCTAAACAACGTGCACAACAAAACAAAAAAGCGGAAGATAAAAAGAAAGAATTAGAAGAATTTATTCGTCGTTTTTCTGCCAATGTTGCCAAATCAAAACAAGCCACATCTCGTAAAAAAATGATTGAAAAACTAAATGTGGAGGATATCAAACCATCAAGCAGACGTTATCCTGCCATTATTTTTGATCAAGACAGAGAAGCTGGAGATCAAATTTTTAATGTAGAAGGTTTGAGCAAAATTTTTGAAGGTGAAAAATTATTTGATAACGTTCACATCAACCTAAATAAAGGAGACAAGGTGGCTATTATCTCAAAGAACTCGAGAGCTGTTACAGCATTTTACGAGATTATTACAGACAGTGATAAAGCGGATGCAGGAAAATATTCATGGGGTGTTACAACCACTCAATCTTATTTGCCTCTAGACAATTCTTCATTTTTTCAAGATGGTAACTTAAATTTGGTAGATTGGTTACGTCAATATGCTCAGACTGAAGAAGAGCGTGAAGAGGTTTTTTTAAGAGGTTTTTTAGGAAAAATGATTTTCTCTGGAGAAGAAGCTTTGAAAAAAAGCAATGTACTTTCTGGAGGTGAAAAAGTGCGTTGTATGTTGTCTAGAATGATGATGAAAAGAGCCAATATTTTGTTGTTAGATGATCCTACCAACCACTTAGATTTAGAATCTATTCAAGCGTTGAACAATTCATTGATCAATTTTAAAGGCACCGTTTTATTCACAACACATGACCACGAGTTTGCACAAACTGTTGCCAATAGAATCATCGAATTGACTCCCAATGGCATCATTGACAGATATACCACTTTTGACGATTATATTTCTGATCCAAAAATTAAAGAATTACGTGATAAAATGTATGTTTAATAATTTTTAGTTTGTAGTATTTAGTTTTGTCGTTTTTGTAAAGACCCTATGCTACTGTCTAAAGTCTAACTATTTTTTCTGAATAGGACTTATAATTTTTACATCCGAAAATGAAATAGCACCTCTTACAACTCCATCAATGGTTTTTTTTAAAGCTTCAATCAATTGCATTTTCAATTGAGATTTATGGTAAATCAAACTTACTTCTCTTGCAGGTGGTGGGCTTTGAAATTCTCTGAGGTGTTTTTTATCTTTTTCTGACAAATCTAACGTGTGCAAATAAGGTAATAAAGTCATTCCTAAACCTTCTTTTGAGAGTTTAATCAAGGTATCAAAACTTCCACTTGCCAACTGAAATCCTTTTTTACTGTCAACTTTATAGTTTCTACATAAATTAATAATACTATCCTTAAAACAATGTCCATCTTCAAGTAGTAAAATATCTTCCATTTCTAAATCTTCTACAGCAATATGTTTTGATTGATAAAGGCGGTGGTTTTCAGGAATCAAACCAACAAAAGGTTCATAATATAGGGGGCGTTCTTTAATGGCTTCGTTTTCTAAAGGCGTTGCAACAATTGCAGCATCCAAATGACCATCAGTTAATTTTTTGATGATATCTTCCGTGGTCAATTCTTCAATAATTAACTTTACTTTGGTATATTTTTTTGTAAAATTGTTTAAAAACATCGGTAATAAAGTAGGCATGATGGTTGGAATCATTCCTAGTTTAAATTCGCCACCTACATAGCCTTTTTGTTGATGTACAATGTCTGTAATTCTGTTGCTTTCGTCAACTATCACTTTTGCTTGTTCTACAATTTTTTTACCAACTTCGGTCAGCTCTATTGGTTTTTTAGAACGATTGAAGATCTTTACTTCCAATTCTTCTTCTAATTTTTGAATTTGCATGCTCAATGTTGGTTGAGTTACAAAACTGTGTTCGGCTGCTACAGTAAAATTTTGGTATTCTGCTACCGATAAAACGTATTTTAATTGAGTGATTGTCATGTGAATAGTAATATCTGATAAAGATATTAAAACTATCAATATTAATTATAGTTTATT
>JANREL010000094.1:0-2251 GCA_030758355.1 Polaribacter sp. | reverse complement strand
TAGCTGAGAAAGAAAAAACATTTTGGATGTCAAACACTTAGTTTGGAAAATAATTTCAAGAATCACTTCAAAACAAAAGCATATCCAACATCAAAACCTAAGGTATTGTATCCATCATTGGGTTTTTGAAAATCAAGATTGGATACATGCCCAAAACTAGTCCCTATGTAAAAATGATGTTTTGGAGTCGTTTTATATAAAAATCCTAAAGATAAATTTTCTATGAAGGTAAATCCTTTGCCAATCGTTCAGTTCGTGTATTAATTACTGAAAATCCTAAACTCAAACTTCCCTGAAAATAAAGTTTTTGAATGATTTTTTTAACACTACTAAATCCAAATTCAATACCATATAAGCGCATGGATTTATGTTTGGTAAATTCGGCGATTTTATCCTGAAAATTTTCTTGATCAGGTGTTACAAACCATTCATTGAGAAGTTGATGACGTAAAAAATGAATTTGAGGCTGTACAACCAATTCAAAATCAACTTTTTTCCAAGAGCCTAGTTGATAAAATAGCTGTGCTTTATAGGTTTGTGTGCTATATGTATAATCAGGATCATCAAAAATGAAGTTTTCATTTGATCCATTATTATATAAAAATCCAATTTTGTAAGGTATTAAAAACGACTTCTTTCTATCTTGGCTAAATCCTTTAAAGCCGATTAAAAGAACAATGAAAACAACAATTTGATTTTTCATTAACGCGTCTTAAGAAAACATTTTAGCTACTTTTTCAGCTTTTTTACTAATTGAATAGTCATAGAAACCTTCACCCGATTTTACGCCTAATTTACCTGCTCTTACCATGTTTACTAACAATGGACATGGCGCGTATTTAGGATTTTTAAAGCCCTCATACATTACATTTAAAATGGATAGGCAAACATCTAAACCAATAAAATCAGCCAATTGTAGAGGTCCCATAGGATGAGCCATTCCTAGTTTCATTACAGTGTCAATTTCATCAACTCCAGCAACTCTAGTATATAAAGTTTCAATAGATTCGTTGATCATAGGCATTAAAATACGATTGGCAACAAACCCAGGATAATCATTTACTTCAACCGGAATTTTTCCTATTTTTTTTGATAAATCAACAATAAAATTTGTAACCTCATCACTGGTATTATACCCTCTTATAATTTCTACCAATTGCATGATAGGCACGGGATTCATAAAATGCATTCCAATCACTTTATCAGCTCTTTTGGTAGCAGCCCCAATTTGAGTAATGGAAATAGAAGAGGTGTTGGTAGCTAAAATGGTATCATCCGCACAAACTTCATCCAACTCTTTAAAAATTTGTGTTTTCAAAGCCACATTTTCTGTAGCAGCTTCAACGACTAAACTAGCATATTTTACACCCTCTTTAATGGAGGTAAATGTGGTAATATTCGCCAACGTTTTCTCTTTTTCAGCTGGGGTAATATTTCCTTTAGCAACCATTCTGTTTAAATTGCTATCAATAGTGTTTAATCCACGTTGCAATGAAGCCTCTGAAAGATCAATCAATTGTACATTATAATCACATTGTGCAAAAGTATGCGCAATCCCATTTCCCATAGTTCCTGCACCAATAACCGCTATATTTTTCATAATATAAAATGTATAATTTGCTTATTTATTTGGGCGTTTTTCGGGCTTTCAACTGTATCTTTTTTTGGTTCCTCAAAAAAAGGATGCCGTTTCAATCCCTAACGCAAATTTGTAAATCTATAAAATTTTAGAACTAAGAACCAAGAGTTTAGATAAAAGACTTTACACTAAAAACTATCAATCACCCACTGTGCAATTCTCAATGCTTCAGTTCCATTACTCAATGTAACAATAGGAGAGGTGT
The DNA here is from genome assembly GCA_030758355.1 of Polaribacter sp. GTDB lineage: Bacteria > Bacteroidota > Bacteroidia > Flavobacteriales > Flavobacteriaceae > Polaribacter. The sequence goes on along the minus strand of JANREL010000094.1, from coordinate 407 downwards.
TGTTATTGATGGCATCAGCAAAGGATTCCAATTCGTCTAAAATAGCATTATTTTGTACTATTTCAGGATTTTCAAAATAAATTTGTTTTTGTACACCTTCATCATTTTGCAAAATCATAGCATAATCATCAGGGTTTTCTGGGGCATCTTTCATGCGTACTACTTCCGTTTTTTTCTCTAAAAAATCAACTGAGATATAAGCATCTTTCTGGAAAAAACGAGTTTTACGCATGTTTTTCATAGAAATTCTACTCGATGTTAAGTTTGCCACACAGCCATTTTCGAATTCAATTCGAGCATTGGCAATGTCTGGAGTTTCAGAAATTACAGAAATGCCACTCGCATGAATATCTTTTACTTTCGATTTTACTACCGATAAAATAATATCAATATCATGAATCATCAAA
>JANREL010000093.1 GCA_030758355.1 Polaribacter sp. | reverse complement strand
ACTTATTTTCTTTCTAAAAAATCTTGATAAGACATTTGAGTAATTGCTTTTCCTAAAGAATCTAAGTTTTTTGCATTTATCCCTTCAGATAAAATAGGAATATTGCTTACAAAATCATACACAAAAACAGCGTCTTTAGTAAGTGTTCCAAATCCTTTGTTAAATGTGTAATGCGCATATTGTCCATTGCTCACTTGAAATATATTTTTCCCAAAATTAAAACCAGATACATCACCCTTTAACAATTGCAGTAAGGTGTAAGAAAAATCAACTTGACTAGAAACAATGTCTATTTTTGTACCTGGTTTTTTTAAAGCACCACCTAACCAAAGCATCGGAATATGGAATTTTTTTGGAGAAAAATACGGGCCTTCATGTGCTGGTGAATTGTGTCCATGATCAGCCATAATAACAATTAACGTGTTTTTATACCAAGTTTGCGTTTTTGCAAAATCAACAAATTTTCCAATTATACTATCTGTGTAGTGATGCGCACTTCTGTATAAATTGTCTTCAGTATCTTTCCCAAATTTATAGTCTCCCTTTATTTCATAAGGTTCATGACTAGACAATGTCAATGCAATTTTAAAAAATGGCTCTTTTTGTTCAGTTGATAAATCATCTTCAAAACGTTGCATAAAAACGTCGTCATGAGCACCCCATTTTGAATTCCAGTCTTCTTCATCAAACTGATTTCCATCTACAATTTTTGAAATTCCGGCATTACGTAAATACGTATTCATATTTCCAAAATTCAAGTCACCACCATAATAATAAGAAGTTTCATAACCCAATTCATACATTTTTTTTGGCAACATGGGTAAACTTCTTGTTTTGTTTGGCATACGCATGATACGCTCCACAGGTTGTGGAAAATAGCCACTTAAAATGGCAGGAATTCCTTTGTCTGTTCTGTCTCCATTAGCATAAAAATTGGTGAACAACATTCCTTCTTCTGAAAGGCAATTTAAATTTGGAGTTACATCAAGTTCACCTCCTAATGAACCAACCACTTTTGCTGACAAACTTTCCCACAGAATTAATACAATATTGGGTTTTGGGGTAGTTAAAATATCAGTTTTTGGAACCGTTAATAAAGGTTTTCTTGAGTTTTCGATGATGGTATTTGCAATAACTGTAGGAAAAGCTACATACGGATTATTCCCATCTGTTTTGTGAGTAATGGTATTGAAAAAATTCCAAGTGTAATTTAGCGAAGCATGATTAGCAAACATATTTTCAGAAAAATACACATTGCTTTGATTTACAGGAATTAATTGAAATCCACCACGAATAGGAATCACTAAAGTTCCAAAAATCATTAAAAACACTGGGAATTCTTTCCAACTTTTATATATAACAAATGCTGGATTTGGAATTATAATTAATTTATAGAGTACGCTAAAAGATACTGAAACCATAATCCATCCGATTATTCCCCAAATCAATTGGGTTTTTGATGCAGATGAAATCATCAATTCAGGCGTGTTTAAATAAGGCAACAAAGAGGTGTCTAAACGAATTCCCCAAGCTTGATACAATCCTGCATCAATAAAAAGTAGTAAACTAATAAAAATGATACAGAAATAGGTAAAGAAATTGATGCTAAAAATCATTTTTTTAGATGCAATGATTTTTGAAAAAGTAACTAGTAAAAAAGGAATGGCACTTAAATATGAAGCAAATGAAAGATCAAGCTGAAAACCATAAAAAAAGGTTTTAAGACTTTCTGCCCATCCAATTTCTTTTGTTTTTTCGAGATAATATAGTAGGAAAAATATACGTGCAAACACAAAATAACCAATCCAAAAAGAGGTGTAAGAAAGTAAGAAAATAATACTTTTTTTAAAGTTTTTCATTCGCTATTCAGTGACTTTTAATCGTGCTTTTACCGCAGTTGATATTTCAGCATAATCGTTGTTTAAAAATTTTAAATATCCAGTTATGCCAATCATTGCAGCATTGTCTGTAGTATATTCAAATTTTGGGATGTAGGTTTTCCATCCCAAATGTTTTTCTGCATTTTGCAAACTTTTCCTGATTTCAGAATTGGCTGAAACCCCCCCAGCAATTGCAATATGTTTAATTCCAGTTTGTTTTACTGCTTTTTTGAGTTTGTCCATCAAAATTTCAACAATCGTATATTGAATTGATGCACAAATATCATTCATATTATGTTGAATGAAATTTTGATTTTTTTGTTGCTCTTTTTGTAAAAAATACAAAATAGCTGTTTTTAAACCACTAAAACTAAAATTCAAATCAGCAACTTGAGGTTTTGAAAATGGAAACGCTTTCGGATTTCCCAATTGTGCATGTTTGTCAATCAAAGGACCTCCAGGATAAGGCAATCCTAAAATTTTGGCTGATTTATCAAAAGCTTCACCAACAGCATCATCAATAGTTTCTCCTAAAATTTCCATGGAAAAAGAATCAGTTATTTTTACAATTTGTGTGTGTCCTCCACTAATTGTCAAACAAATAAATGGAAAAGGAGGCTTTGGGGAATCATCTTCAATAAAATGTGCCAAAATATGTGCTTGCATGTGATTCACATCAATTAACGGAATTTGCAATCCTAAAGCCAATGACTTTGCAAATGATGTTCCAACTAACAATGAACCCATCAATCCAGGACCTTTGGTAAATGCAACTGCAGATAATTGGTCTTTTGTGATATTTGCTTGATATAAAGCTTGTTGCACTACTGGAACAATATTCTGTTGATGTGCTCTTGAAGCTAATTCAGGGACAACACCTCCATATTGCGCATGCACTTCTTGGTTAGCAATGACATTGCTCAATACTTTTCCATTACAAATCACTGCAGCACTTGTATCATCGCAAGAAGATTCAATTCCCAATATGTAAATGGATTGTTCCATATTTCTTAAAAAATTTACACAAAATTAAGTATAATTTTAAGGAAGCGTGTAATTTTTAATTATAGAATTTTATTGTTTGCTACATTTGTACGTACTTTGTTGAAATTGGCAATATTTTTGACAAATTCGAATTGTTGTTATGAAGACTAAATCTCTTAAAAATTAAAAAATTGTTTAAAAAAATAGGAAAATGGTTGGGGTATTTTGTCCTCTTTTTGCTCTTTTTGAGCATCATTTTTTCCATTCCTTTTGTTCAAACAAAGATTGGAGCCTATTTTACTGAAAAAATTAATGAGGATTTTGGTACAGATATCGTGATTGAAAAAGTTGATTTCTCATTCATAGGAAATGTCAATCTAAAAGGAATAAAAATTAAGGATCATCATCAAGATACCTTGATTTTTGTCTCAAAATTAAGAACTTCCGTAGTCAATTTTAAACGAATTTTAGACAATCAAGTCAATTTAAAAAGTATTTCTTTGGATGGAGTTGACTTTCATTTGAAAACTTACGAAGGCGAAACGAATGATAATTTAAGCATCTTTATTGAACTTTTTGATGATGGAAAACCTAGAGATTCTCTAACACCACCATTTATTTTAAAATCATCCAACATTTACATCAATAATTTAAATTTTAAATTAGTTGATGATAATAAAATAAATCCTATTTCTTACCAAATATCTAATGCAGGAGGAAATTTGCAAGACTTTTCGATTATTGGTCCTGATTTTTCCTCAAAAATTAGAGGTTTGTATTTCAATGATTCTTATAATTTGCAAGTAACAAATTTGTCTACAGATTTTACATATTCATTGACAGGAATGAATTTTAAAAACACCACCTTACAAACTGAATTTTCATCAATAATTGGCGATATCAAGTTTAGTTATAAGCGCGAAGATTTGATCGATTTTAATAACAAAGTGAATATCAAAGCGAAATTTTCTGAAAGTAGTTTGGCTATCCAAGATTTAAAAAAGTTTTATGCAGAATTATCTGGGGAACACAATCTTGATTTTAATGGAAATTTAGATGGGACGTTGAATAATTTTGGTCTAGAAAATTTTATTTTAACCACAAATGGAGGGATCAAAATTGAAGGAGATTTGAGTTTTGTAAATGCCGTAAATAGTGAAAATGGATTTGTTTTTCAGGGAGATTTCAAAAATTTGATCGCAACTCAAAAAGAATTGAAAAGTATATTGCCAAATTTATTAGGAAAAACCTTGCCCTCTTCATTTGATAAATTGGGTAAATTTAATATTCAAGGAGATGTTTTTGCAACTCCTACTCAAGTAATTACAAACGTAACTTTAAATTCAAGTATTGGAAAAGCAATTGCTGATTTGGAAATAGGCAATGTTGACAACATCGATTTTGCTACTTATGCAGGAAATGTTTCTTTTGAAAGTTTCAGAATTGGGGCATTATTTAATGATCCAACTTTTGGAAAAGTTTCTTTAAAAGGTATCGTAAAAGGCAGTGGATTTCGATTGGATAACATCAATACAAAATTCAATGGAACTATTTCTCAAATGGTTTATAATGGATATAATTATAAAAACATCAATGCAAAAGGACAATATCAAAACAATAAATTTGATGGTGTTTTAACTATTGATGATGATAATTTTAAAATGAAATTTAATGGTTTGGCTGATTTGTCTGCAAAAGTCAACAGATTTGATTTTAAATCAGAAATTAGTTATTTGAATTTAAAAAACACCAATCTATTTTTAAGAGATTCCATTTCAAAATTAAAAGGAACTATCGAAATTGATGTTGAAGGAAATACATTTGATGATATAGTAGGAAATGCTACATTTAAAAATGTTTTTTATACAAATGAAAATCAAGAATTTAGCTTTAAAGAATTTAAATTTATTTCTTCTGTCAAAGATTCTATCAAAACAATTGAAATAAATTCTGAGGATATTGCCAATGGATATCTGACCGGAAAATTTTCGTTTGACGAAATCGTGCAAGTTTCACAAAATGCTTTAGGAAGTATTTACAACAATTACGAACCTTATAAAGTTACCTCAAATCAGTATCTTGATTTTAATTTCACCATTTATAATCAAATAGTTACTGTTTTTTTTCCAGAAGTTTCCATAGACAATAATACCAAAATAAAAGGTAAAATTCAGTCTAACAAAAATCAATTAAAATTGACTATTTCATCACCTAAAATTGATGCTTATGGCAATGAATTGAAAGATGTTTTATTGCGAACAGACAATCAAAATCCATTATATAATTCGCATTTAACAGCATCAGAAGTAAACACAAAATATTACAATGTTTCCAAGCTAAACTTATTGAATAGAACTGAAAATGACACCTTATTTTTTAAATCAGAGTTCAAAGGAGGTCCAAACAACAAAGAAGATTTTAACTTAGATTTTTATTATACAATCAACAAAGAAAAAAAATCAGTTATTGGTTTCGAAGAATCCACATTTGTTTTTAAAAACAAGGCCTGGAAAATAAGACCTGATGAGACAAATACAGATAAAATTATTTTTGATTTAAAAAAGGATGAATTTTCATTCAGTCAATTCAGAATAGTTTCTGGAGAACAAAAAATTGAATTTACAGGAAATTTAAAAGGTACAGAGGAAATATATCTATTAGCAGATTTCACCAAAGTAAATTTGGATAGTTTTCTGCCCAAAATTGACAGTTTATCTGTAAATGGAAAAGTTACAGGTCATCTTGATTTTATCAAAAAAGACAATGTTTATAATCCTGAAGCCATTTTAGTTATCAAAGATTTTGAAATTAATAAGCTCAAACAAGGCGAATTAGCAGTCAATATCAAAGGTGATAATTCGTTTAAAAAATACAGTGTTGATATTTCTATCAACAACGAAAAAGCACGAAGTATTGCTGCAATTGGAAGCCTTGATTTTACTGACAAAAAGCCACTGATTGATTTAGAGGTTTTTATGGAAGATTATACATTAGATGCATTTAGTCCCTTAGGTCAAGATGTAATTTCTTCACTAAGAGGCAGTGTTTCAGGTAGTTTTACTTTAATTGGATTCCTTGGGAATCCTGAAATGGAGGGTTTTCTGAGTCTTAAAAATGCAGGCTTAAAATTCCCATATTTGAATGTAGATTACGATTTTGAAGGCGAATCAACAATCTCCTTATTAGAGCAATCATTCATTTTAGAAGGGTTAAAACTTTTTGATACCAAACATAAAACACGAGGAATTTTAAATGGCAATATCTCTCACAGAAATTTCGAACAATGGTTTTTAGATTTAAAAATTGACACTAAAAATTTATTGGTTTTAGATACGGAAAACACAGAAGAAGCACTTTTTTACGGCACTGCTTTTATGGATGGAACAGCAACAATTTCTGGACTTACGGATCAATTATCTATCGAAATAAATGCCAAAACAAATCCGAAAACTGTTTTTGTAGTTCCGTTAAAAGATATAGAAACTGTGGATAGTTTTGGATTAATTCATTTTAAATCGGATGCTGTCAAAATTGAAGAAAGACAGAGAGAGGCTGCAGAAGAAGCTATCAAAGGGTTGTCGTTAGATATTGATATTGAAGTAACTAAAGATGCTGAAGCACAAGTTGTTATTGATGAAGTTTATGGAAGTAAATTAACAGGAAGAGGTACAGGTGATTTGCAAATTCGCATCAATACAAGAGGAATGTTTAATATGTTTGGTGATTTTACGATTGATAGTGGAGTGTATGATTTTAAGTATGGTGGTATTATCAACAAGCCTTTTATCATTCAAAAGGGAGGAACAGTTTCCTGGAATGGAAATCCGTATGAAGCTAATTTAGATGTGACCGCAATTTATAAAGCTAAAGCAAATCCCGGAGTTTTATTAGAAAATTACAATTCTACCAGAAAAGAAAATATTGATTTGGTAACTCGAATTTCAGGTGGATTATTTAGTTCAAAACAAGAGTTGGACATCAAACTTACCAATGTTGATCCAACAATTGCAAACGAGTTAGAGTTTATTTTGAATGATAATAATATCAACGAAAAAACCACTCAATTTATCTCTTTACTTGCTTTTGGTACTTTTAGAAACCCAGATCGTGTCTCGTTTGATATCAATAATAGCATTACAGGAACTGCATCTAGCGCTATAGCAGCAGCTTTTTCTAGTTTGATAAATAGTCCTGATAGTAAATTTCAACTTGGAATTGATTATCAGCAAGGAGCAAATAATATCAATAATTTAATCATTGATGATCAAGTTGATGTTTCTTTTAGCACACAATTGAGTGACAGAGTAATCATCAATGGCGAACTAGGAGTTCCTGTTGGATCACAAACTCAAGCAAGTGTTATTGGGGAAGTAAAAGTGGAGTTTTTATTGAATAAAGAAGGAAATTTTAGGGGCGTTATTTTTAACAGACAAAATGAGATTCAATATTCTACTGAAGAAATTGGATATACTCAAGGAATTGGATTAACATATCAAGTAAACTTTAATAATTTTTCAGAATTATTAACTAAAATTAGGCGGAAAATAAAGTTTAAAAATGAAGGAAAAAAGATTGAATCTGGTAAAAAAGAAGAAATTAAAAATAATATTTCAGGAGATTAATAAATGAATTAAAATAAATCAATTAAATGTATTATTTCAGGCGATACGAAGTGATTTTTTCTTTTAAACAAAGGGGTTTTACGCTATAACGTTTTCGTAGTTTTTTTAGTTGAAGTCATTAAAAAGCCGTAATTTTACACTATTATATTATGGAAAAAATAAAAAGAATTGGTGTCATGACGTCTGGAGGAGATTCCCCAGGAATGAACGCCGCTATAAGATCAGTAGTAAGAACTTGTGCGTATCACGAAGTTGACTGTATTGGAATTTATCATGGTTATCAAGGGATGATATCTGGTGATTTTATCGATTTAAACGCACGAAGTGTAAAAGGAATTATCAATAAAGGAGGAACTTTCTTGAAATCAGCAAGGTCAAAAGAATTCTTGACCAAAGAAGGAAGACAAAAAGCTTACGATAATTTAAAAGCTGCAAATATTGATGCTTTGGTTACTATTGGTGGAGATGGAACTTTTACAGGTGCTATTGTTTTTAACAAAGAATTTAACTTTCCAGTGATTGGAATTCCAGGAACTATTGACAATGATATTGCAGGTACTTCACACACTTTAGGTTATGACACTGCTTTAAACACAGTAGTTGATGCTATAGATAAAATTAGAGATACTGCAAGTTCTCATGACCGTCTATTTTTTATAGAAGTAATGGGAAGAGATGCAGGTCATATTGCCTTGAATGCTGGAGTTGGAGCAGGTGCTGAAGAAATTTTAATACCTGAAGAAAACTTAGGTTTGGAGCGATTATTAGAATCTTTAAATAGAAGTAAACAATCAGGAAAAGCCTCAAGTATTGTTATTGTCGCTGAAGGTGATAAATCTGGAAAAAATGTTTTTGAATTGAAAGATTATGTTGAAAAAAACATGCCAGAATATGACGTACGTGTTTCGGTTTTAGGGCATTTACAAAGAGGCGGAAGTCCCTCTTGTTTTGATAGAGTTTTAGCAAGTAGAATGGGAGTAAAAGCAGTTGAAACCCTGTTAGAAGGAAAATCAAATTATATGGTTGGATTGTTGAATGATCAAATTGCATTAACACCCTTAGAGCAAGCAATCAAAGGTCAATCAAAAATAGATAAAGAATTAATAAGAGTTTCAGACATTATGTCTGTATAAATAAATATTTAAAATTATGATTAAAATTGGAATTAATGGATTTGGAAGAATAGGAAGGCTAGCTTTTAGATCGTCAGTATTAAGAGAAAATGTACAAGTAGTAGCTATCAACGATTTGCTTGAAGTAGATTATTTAGCATATATGTTGAAATATGATTCTGTTCACGGAGAATTTAAAGGTGATGTTTCTGTAAAAGATGGAAAATTAATCGTAAACGGAAATGAAATCAGAATTACTGCTGAAAGAGATCCTGCAAACTTGAAATGGGGTGAAGTTGGCGCTGATTATGTAATCGAATCTACAGGATTTTTCTTAACAGAAGAAACTGCGTTAAAGCACATTGAAGCTGGTGCAAAAAGAGTTGTATTGTCAGCACCTTCAAAAGACCACACTCCAATGTTTGTAATGGGTGTAAATCACACTGAATTAACTTCTGATATTAAAATATTTTCAAACGCTTCTTGTACTACTAACTGTTTGGCACCAATTTCAAAAGTGTTGCATGATAATTTTGGAATCGTTGAAGGTTTAATGACAACTGTTCATGCTACAACTGCAACTCAAAAAACAGTTGACAGTCCTTCTTCAAAGGATTGGAGAGGAGGAAGAGCTGCATTGCATAACATCATTCCTTCTTCAACAGGAGCTGCAAAAGCTGTAGGCAAAGTAATTCCTGCGTTGAATGGAAAATTAACTGGAATGGCTTTCAGAGTTCCAACAATGGATGTTTCTGTTGTTGATTTAACAGTTAGATTAGAAAAACCTGCAACATACTCTCAAATTTGTGCAGCTATGAAACATGCATCAGAAAATGAAATGAAAGGTATCTTAGGATATACTGAAGAAGCATTGGTTTCTCAAGATTTTGTTGGAGATACTAGAACATCAATTTTTGATGCAGAAGCTGGTATTGCCTTAAATGACAACTTTGTAAAAGTAGTTTCTTGGTATGATAACGAAATGGGATATTCAACAAAAATTGTTGATTTAATTGAATATGCGGCTTCAGTTTCTTAAAGAACTAAGTTGATAAATTAAAAAAAACCTGATAGCGATATCAGGTTTTTTTGTTATTTGATAGCAATCATGCTGATTTCAACATTTACAAATTTGGGAAGATTTGCTACTTCAACAGTTTCTCTTGCTGGGGCAGTTTCTTCATCAAAATAGGTTGCATAAACAGCATTAATTGCACTAAAATTATGCATATCAGAAATAAAAATGGATGTTTTTACCACGTTTTCAAAAGTCATTTCTGCAGCTGCTAAAACCGCTTTAAGGTTTTCCATAACTTGCTTTGTTTCGGTAGAAATATTCTCTAAAGCCAATTCGCCAGTTGTTGGATTAATAGCAATTTGTCCAGAAGTATACAAAGTATTTCCGCTTAAAATTGCCTGATTATAAGGCCCAATTGGAGCAGGAGCTTTGTCTGTTTTGATGATTTTTTTCATGAGTTTACTTTTAAAAGTTACAGATTTACAAAGTTTGATGTTTGAAAGTTTTAAGGTTAAAATTTCAAGAGAACAAAACACTAAAAACTAAATCCAACCTCTAAAAATTTCTAAAAAAGTCTTCTATCTGGTGGTTTATTTTTATCCCATTTCAAGTCAGCAAGCATGGTCGATTTTACACCGATAAAAAAGGTATAAGAAGAATTTGTACCAAAAGGAACCCAATTAAAATTGAATTGCCAACTGTCTAAATCTCTTGAAAAATTAAATCTTGAAAACGAAAATGCGCCATTTTTAACATCATATCCTGACGAATAACCAATTTTCCATTTTGGTGTCAATTCAATATTTCCACTAAATCCAACAGTGTGAACACCAATTGTACCCGGTTGAACACCATTATTCGAATAATTTGCAGAATATACTAAATTCAATGTCCAAGGTATTTTTGCTTTGTAAAGTTCAGTTTTTGTAGGTTCTTTGGATTGATTATTTGTGTTTTGTCTTCCAAATCTGTTTGTGGGATCAATTTCAGCTCCCATTGTATCAGGAGGATTGTTTGCGCCATTTCCATTTTTATTTGCTCCTTCGTCATTCTTTTTACTTTTATCAAAATCAGTACTAGAAATCGAATAATTCATGGTCATATTCGCATTTGTCAATCTGAAAATTCCGGGATTGAATTTATTGATTTTTTGTCCTTTATCATTCACTTGATATGGATCTAAAGAGCCATTAAAATTCAATGCCAATTTGTCTTTTAACAAACGAGTTCCTGCACTAAAAGAAACATTTGACCAACGCAAACTGTCTGAGGCAATATTGTAGGAAGTATTGAAATTTAAATTATTCAACAACATGATTTTTTCATCTTCTTCATCACTATCAGGATCTTTTGGAGCAACTTTAGCTTCTAAAACGTTGTTTAAAGAAATTCCAACAGTATTACTTAATCCTCCTGAGGGACCTCCATAAATCCCCTGATCAAAAATGGTATAATCTTGAACATCTAATGGATTTGCACTTTGTTGTACCTGCTTTAAATAATTATCTCTAAAATCAGGTCTGTATGAATAGGAAATAGTTGGTCTGATAGTATGTCTTATTGCCTTTAAACGTCCTTTCTTAAAATTAAAAGTTCCGTAAATATTCGTTGATAAACTAACTCCCAGATTGTATTCTCTATAGCTTTTAAAACCTCGTAAAGTATCAGTAACAACCACATTTCTAGTTGGGTCGTACTCTTTTTCTAAATAGTCAAATTGCCAGACTTCTTCATAATTTGCACTTGGTGAAAGTGTAAAATATTTAAACGCTTTGATATTGGTATTTGTAGAAGTTCTGTGTTGAATTCCAGCTCTTGCAGTTTCAAACATTTTGCTTTTAAAAAAGTCAGCATCAGTAGTATTGATTAAATACTGACCTTGCATATTGTAATTAAAACCCATTTTTTGAATGGCATTTTTCTTAATACCACCTTTTCCTGCAAAAGGATAGATCCTGTCCATATTTAGCGTTAAATTTGGCAAAGTCATGGTTATACTCTCCGTATTTGTATTTTGTTGATGTGACGCAGTCACAGCCATGTTAAAAGGCGTTCCTACAAAAGTTTTGCTATAATTAATGGAGGAATTAAAGGTGTTATTTTGCGTTTGAGCAACATTGAATTGGTTCAAAGATTCTCTAAAAAAACGACTACTTCCCAAGTTTACAGAAGCAGAAAATCGCGAATTTGGACTCGCTTTTGAATCTTGATTGTGATTCCATCTGATGTTAAAATTATTTGATTTCGCAAAATCATCAAAACCACGTATTCCATTGATGATGTTTTCAAAATTCAAACTAAAAATTCCATTGAATTTATAACGTTGATTATAGTTTGAAGAAATTCTTGTTCCCCAACTTCCATTAGAATAGGCATCACCCAAAACTGTTAAATCCATATAATCACTGATGGCGAAATAATATCCACCATTCTGAAAACCAATACCACGTTGACTACTTCCTGTATCAAAAGCAGGAACTAAAAACCCTGACATGCTCGTTTCAGTCATTGGAAAATAAGCAAATGGTAAAAAAACGGGGGTAGGGACATCAGCCAAAACTAAGTTACTTAGACCTACAATAATTTTTTTTCCAGGAACTAATTTGGCTTTGTTTGTGGCAATATAATAATCAGGGATGTCTTTGTCAGAGGTAGTAAATCGTATTTTTCTAATGAAAACTGTGGAGTCATTTTCTCTTTTTGTTTTCATTCCATACGTGTACATTTCTCCTTGTTGGGTTTTTAAACCGTAAATTATGGCACGTTTACTTTTAAAATTGTAAATGATAGAATCTTGAACCGATTCTTGATTTCCTTGCTTAAAAATTGGTTTTTGAACATAACCTGCGCTATCAATAATTCCTTTTGCAAAAAGACTATTTTCCTTATAATCAATAATGATAATTCCGGCTTTTAGGTCAATATCAGTGTACAAAATATTCGCTTCGTTATATAAAGTTACTTTTCTTTTTTTAGCATCTTGAAGGGTGTAATCTTTGGCAGTATGTGTGATGATATCTTCAATAGTTTCCTTCTGTCTTAAAGAATCTTTTGCAATTGTATCTGTTTTTTTTTGTAAAATAGAATCTTTCTTTACATTGATTTTGGATACTTCTTTGGAAGATTTCAAAGAATCCTTTTTAACCAATGGAATCACAGTTTTATTCATCGATTTTATATCTTGCGCAAAGCCAATCTTTGTAAAAAAGAAGACACAAAATAAAAGTATGTATGATAGGTTTGATTGCAATGCTTTAAATACTATTTTTGTAAAAAATTAAAAACGGTTCTATATTTGGATTGCCAAATTTATGACGCCAAAATTAGTTAAATTTTATTGATGAACTTTTTGCAAAACCACAAATTTATGCTGAAACCACAAAACTTGGTTTTTTTAACACTTTTAACGGTTTTTTTCTCCTTTTTTTCAACTCCTATATTCTCTCAAAAAATATACACAATTGTTTTAGATGCAGGTCATGGAGGTAAAGACCCTGGAAATTTAGGTAACGGTTTTAAAGAAAAAGATATTGCATTGAAAACGGCTTTAGAAGTTGGTAGACAATTGTCTAAAATCGATTATATCAAAGTAATTTATACTCGACAAGAGGATTTTTTTATTGATTTATGGAAAAGAGGTGCCATCGCGAATGATGCAAAAGCTAATTTATTTGTGTCTATTCATTGCGATTCCCACACCTCAAATGCCTATGGAGCAGGAACTTTTGTGTTGGGATTAAAAGGAAATAAAAAGAATTTTGAAATTGCAAAAAGAGAAAATGCAGTTGTTTTGTTGGAGGATAATTACCAAGAGCGCTACCAAGGTTTTGATCCAAATTCAGCAGAATCTGTGATTGGATTGTCACTTTTACAAGAAGAAAATTTAGATAAAAGTCTTGAAATTGCTTCTTTAGTTCAACAAAATTTTACTATTAAATTAAATCGTTTAGATCGAAAAGTAAAACAAGATAATTTTCAAGTTCTTAGAGAAACTATTATGCCTAGTATATTAATCGAATTAGGTTTTTTAACGAACAAAAGTGAAGGTGCATATCTGAATTCAGAAAAAGGACAATCTCAAATGGCAAAAGCAATTGCAGATGCGATTCAAGATTATATTGATCATCTGAGATTGAATACTGTGAAACAGATAAAAAACACAAAAATCGCTAAAGATAAAACAAGTAATGAAGTCCTATTTAAAATTCAAATTGCTTCTGGAAAAAATAAAATTGAATTAAAACCATCAAATTTTTATGGTTTGAAAGATATTGAAATATCACAAACAGGAGATTTTTTTAAATATTATTACGGATCAACATCCAACTATAAAGATGCAAAAGAAAGCTTACTAACTGCTCAAAAAGCAGGATTTCCATCTGCATTCATGGTCGCGTTTAAAGGTGATGAGAAAATATCTGTTTCAGAGGCATTGAAATTGAATTGATTTCATCCCTTATCAACAAAAAAAAGTAGTAATTTTGTTGTAAATATTTTTATATGTCTAGAGAATTAAAAACAGGGATTATTGCAATTCTAATCATAATAATTTTTATCTGGGGTTTCAATTTTTTGAATGGTCAAAATATTTTTCAACCAACCAAAAGACAATTTCTTGTTGAATATAAAAACGTTGGAGGATTAACAGAAGCAAGCTCAGTATTTGTAAATGGACTAAAAGTTGGTGGAGTTGACAATATTGATTTCAATCCTGACCCTGCTAAAAAAGGCCAAATGTTGGTGAAATTTTCATTAGATAATGGTTTTAAATTTACTAAAAAGAGTATCGTAAAAATTTATTCTCCAAATCCACTATCAGGCTCAAATTTAGTATTGATTCCGAGTTATGAAGGAGAAGAAGCAAATGATGGGGATTATTTAGAGGGTGAGGTTGAAGAAGGGTTGTTTTCTTCAATTGGAGCGAGATTGGACCCAATTCAAATAAAATTAGAGCGTGTTTTGGAAAGTACAGATATTTCTTTCAAAAAAATCAATAATTTGTTAGACAAAAAAACTTCAAATAGCATTCAAAATTCATTTGAAGAGATTGAACTTGCCATCATTGATTTAAGAACAACAATTGCTTCTGTAAATTCAATTTTAGATTCAAACTCCTCAAACCTTAGAGAGACGTTGAAAAACACCACTCAAATTACTCAAAATTTATCAAAAGTTACTGATACGTTAGCGAATTCGAATTTGGGTGTAATCATGAGAAAAGCAGAGCATACATTAACATCAGTCAATACAATTTTAGATGGAATTAACAAAGGAAAAGGAACTGCTGGGAAATTAATGAATGATGATGCATTGTACACAAATCTTACAGAAATAACTCAAGAGTTGGAAGAGTTGTTGAGAGATATAAAGTTAAATCCAAAACGTTTTGTGCATTTTTCATTATTCGGGAAAAAGGCAACTACTTATAAAACAGAAGTTAAGGAATAATAAGTTAAACAATAAATTTAAAGTATAAAGACAATCAAATGCACTACTTACCAAATATTTTATTTGCACTTGCATTAGCAATTGGTTTCGGTTTTTTTGCGATGAATGTTCGCAAATTGTTGAGAAATATTCGTTTAGGAAAAGATATTAATAGATCAGATAATAAATCTGCTCGTTTCAAAAACATGCTTAAAATTGCTTTTGGACAGACAAAAATGGTGAGAAGACCCATTTCTGGTTTGTTGCATTTGGTAGTTTACATTGGTTTTATCATCATCAATATCGAAGTTTTAGAGATTGTGATTGATGGATTATTTGGAACACACAGACTTTTTCAAGGCGTTTTAGGAACCGATTTCTATGGTTTTTTAATTGGTACTTTTGAGGTGTTGGCTGTACTGGTTTTATTGGCAGTTTTCGTTTTTTGGACTCGAAGAAACGTTGTAAAACTAAAACGTTTTTTGAGCGCTGAAATGAAAGGTTGGCCAAAAAATGATGGAAATATAATTCTTTATTTTGAAGTGGTTTTGATGACTTTATTTTTAACCATGAATGCTTCTGATGTACCTTTTCAGGAAGCCGGAATTGGAAATGTAATCAGTCAAATTATTGCTCCTATTTTTGATGGCTTTTCAACAGAAACACTTCATAAAATCGAAAGAACAGCATGGTGGTTTCATATTTTAGGGATTTTAGTTTTTTTAAATTATTTATACTATTCAAAACATTTGCACATTTTATTGGCTTTTCCAAATACATATTTTGCCAATTTGAATCCAAAAGGACAATTTACCAATTTAGAAGCAGTTACAAAAGAGGTAAAATTAATGATGGACCCTACTGCAGATCCTTATGCAACTCCAATAGAAAGTACTGATAATCAAGTTCCTGAGAAGTTTGGAGCTTCAGATGTTGCAGATTTAAGTTGGGTGCAATTGCTCAATGCTTATACTTGTACAGAATGTGGAAGATGTACTTCTTCTTGTCCTGCAAATTTGACAGGAAAAAAGTTGTCTCCTAGAAAAATCATGATGGACACCAGAGATCGTTTGGAAGAAGTTGGAAAAAATATAGATGCAAATGATGGTGTTTTTAAAGACGATGGAAAACAATTATTAAACGATTATATCACTCCAGAAGAGTTGTGGGCATGTACAAGTTGCAACGCATGTGTGGAAGAATGTCCTGTAAATATTGATCCACTGTCAATTATTGTTGATATGAGAAGGTATTTGGTAATGGAACAAAGTGCAGCACCACAACCATTAAACATGATGATGACAAATATCGAAAACAATGGCGCACCTTGGCAATACAATCAACAAGACAGATTGAATTGGGTGAATGAAGAATAAATTAATTTTTTAATGATGAATTTTTAGTTTTAAGTGTAAAAACTGACAACTAAGAACAAACAACTAAACACTATGATAGTTCCAACAATGGCAGAAATGATGGCGCAAGGCAAGCAACCAGAAGTATTGTTTTGGGTAGGTGCTGCTGGAAGTTATGATGATAAAGCAAAAAAAATATCAAGGGCTTTTGTGAAAATTTTAAATCAAGCAAAAGTAGATTTTGCGGTTTTAGGTATTGAAGAATCTTCAACTGGTGATGCTGCAAAAAGAGCTGGAAATGAGTTTTTATTTCAAATGCAAGCCTTAATGAATATTGAAATTTTGAATGGCTATGGAGTAAAAACCATTGTAACTTGTGATCCACATTCATTCAATACACTAAAAAATGAATACCCAAGTTTGGGTGGAAAATATGAAGTTTTTCATCATACACAATACATTCAAAAACTAATTTCAGAAAATCGTCTTCAAATAAATGATGCAACTTTAAAAGGAAAAAGACTTACTTTTCATGATCCTTGTTATTTAGGAAGAGCCAATGATGAGTATGAATCTCCACGTGAAATTATTCGTAAATTAGGTGCCAATCTAACAGAAATGAAACGTCATAAATCAACAGCATTGTGTTGTGGAGCAGGAGGTGCTCAAATGTTTAAAGATGCTGAAAAAGGGGATAAAGAAGTGAATATTTTACGAACAGAAGATGCGTTAGAAACCAATCCTCAAATCATTGCAACAGGCTGTCCTTATTGTAAAACCATGATGGCTGATGGCGTAAAGTTCAAAGAAAAAGAGACTGAGATTGTGGTAAAAGATATTGCTGAATTGATTGCTGAAGCTAATAATTTATAATTTCTATTATTGAAATAGATTACTTGAAAAACACTGTTTTATCAAATATATTTTTAAATTAAATTCATGTTAAATTCTTTTCAAAATATAACAGTTACTTATTTTCCTGAACTTGTTGATAGTGAATTTAAGCCGATCGAAAAAAAGTATTTAAAAGTCATTATCAGTAATATTTTTGTCTTTTTTTTTATTTTTACTGTAGGTGTCTTTACAGTTGATTTTACTCAAATACTTGATATTTCCTCCTTCTTATTTTATGCTTATTTTTCAATTTTAATAATTTTTGGACTTATTTTTTTAGTTCAATTTTTAGGATTCACAAAGCGAAAATATGTGGTTAGAGAAAAAGATATTTCTTACAAAAGTGGTTTGTTGTTTAAAAAAACAACCACTGTTCCTTTCAATAGAATTCAACATTTAGAAATAGATCAAGGTCCAATTTCAAGGTTTTTTGATTTGGCTGTTTTAAGTGTTTTTACTGCAGGCAATAGTAGTGATGACCTAAAAATACGGGGTTTAAAACAAGAAGACGCAGCAAAAATTAAAGAATTTATCAGCAGTCAAATAGATGGTTAATTCAAATCATTATTCCGAATTCAGAACACAATCTAAAAAAGGAATTTTAGTCATTTATATCAATCAGATTTATGGATTGTTAAAAACTTTTTGGATTTTACTTTTTCTTTTCATTCAAAAATTCTCAAAATTTTCAGAAGTTTCCTTAAACTATATCTATTTAGGAATTGTTTTTGTATTATTATTTTTCTTAGTCAGAGCTTTTTTGATTTTTAAAAATTTTCAGTTTAAAATAGAAAACAATCATTTTATTTTAAAAAAGGGCATACTTAAAAAAAACATCATAGAAATTCCTTTTGACAGAATACAAAACATAAATTTTAAGCAAAATATCATTCAGCAAATTATCAATGTATATGAATTAAATATGGAGACTGCAGGTTCTGCAAAAGCGGAGATTTCAATCAAGGCAATGTCTTTAGCACATGCAAATGATTTAAAAAATGCGATTACAATTTTTGATAAATCAAACCAAAAATCGGAAGTTTTTAGAGAAGAAAAACCATTATTAAAAATTGGTTTATTAGAACTTTTGAAAGTGAGTCTTACTGAAAATCATTTTAAAAGTTTACTATTACTTTTTGCTCTTTTAGTAGGATTTTATCAGCAAATAAATCAACTTTTTGAGAGTTCAGGAAACAATGAATTGGTTGATGATTTTATTACAGAAAATACGTCTGCAATTCAGACAAGTATCATTGTTGTTCTTATTTTTTCAATACTTTTAGTACTTGTTGGTGTATTCAGTTCGTTTGTCAGAGTATTTTTAACGCATTTTAATTTAACGGTTTTTATCAAAAATGATACGCTTGAAATTGATCAGGGTTTAACAACCAAAAAATCAATTGTTCTTAAAAAAAATAAAGTACAACATATTACCATTTCAACGAATCCAATTAAAGAAAAATTAGGCATCTCATTCATTACTTTTACACAAGCTGAAAGTGGTATTTCAAAGGAAAAACAGAAGACAATTATAAAAATTGTCGGCTGTAAAGCGACACAAATTACTAAAATTAAAAACTTGCTTTTTCCTGATGAAAATTTACATGATTTTGATAATAATCATGTAGATTCTTTCTATAAAACCAGGTTGTATTTAAGAGGATTTTTGGCTTTATTACTTATAAATATTGGATTTTTCTTTGGTTTTGAAAACCATACTATTTTTTGGTTAAATAGTATTTTACTGCCAATTCTAGTCTTTTTAACTGAGTTAAAGTTTAAAAAAAGAACCTTTTTATTTTCAGATGAATTGTTACAAATAAATTATGGGACAATCGAAACTCATCAAACGTTTTTGCCATTTTATAAAATACAGCATGTGAGTTTAACAAAAACCATTTTTCAAGAAAGAAAAAATGTGTCAGATGTTGTTTTTCAGACAGCTTCTGGAAAATTAAAAATCCCTTGTTTGAAAGATTCAGAAGCATTAAAAATCCTTAATTTTGCATTGTATAAAATAGAAACGAGCCAACAATCATGGATGTAAAAAGTTACATAAAAGCAGCACGTCTTAGAACCTTGCCTTTGTCTGTTTCTGGAATTATTGTAGGGAGTTTTTTAGGTAATCAATTTTCAAATTCATCCATTTTGGAATCTTCCATTTTCTGGTTGGCTATGGTAACAACTATCGGATTTCAAGTTTTGTCTAATTTTGCCAATGATTATGGTGATGGTATCAAAGGTTCTGATAAAAATAGAACTGGAGAAGCACGAATGGTTGCTTCAGGTAAAATTTCACCTAAGCACATGAAAAATGCGATGATTATTACTACAATTATCACGATTATTGTAGCTTTAATGTTGATTTATGTAGCTTTCGGAAAAGAAAATTTCGGATTTTCAATCTTGTTTTTTTTATTAGGAATTGCCTCAATTGCTGCAGCTATTAAATATACTGTAGGAAAATCCGCTTACGGATATAGTGGTTTTGGTGATCTTTTTGTGTTTCTTTTTTTTGGATTGTTAAGTGTTGTTGGTAGCTATTTTTTATACACAAAACAACTTAATTTTTTGATTTTTTTACCTGCAACTGCTATTGGTTTTTTAAGTACAGCAGTGCTAAATTTGAATAATTTACGCGATTTTGACCAAGATAAAATCAATCAAAAAAATACTTTAGTTGTAAAGTTAGGAATCACAAAAGCAAAAAAATATCATTTTTTTTTAATTTTTGGCGCATTGTTTGCGAGTTCGATTTTTGTAATTTTAAATTTTTCATCAGTCATTCAATTGTTGTTTTTAATTGCATTTATTCCTTTGATAAAAAATTTGGTTACAGTAGCCAAAAATAAACAGCTTCCTGAGTTGGATAGTGAATTGAAAAAAGTAGCGTTAAGTACTTTTTTGTTTGCGATTATTTTTGGAATTGTAAACTCATTATAATCAAAAAAATGAAAAATCTAACCTTGTTTTTTCTATTTGGAATTTTGTTAGTCTCCTGTAAAAATTCAGATTCCAATCCCTTGGAATTCTCTGCAATTTCGGATTCAAAAATAAATTTGACAAATTCTTTACAAACCAAAAAAGGATTTTCTTCGAATGAAACATCAAATAATACAGCTTTAAAAGAGTCTATTTCTAGAAAGTTACTCAAAAATGGGAATGTCGTTTTTGAAACTGCTGATTTAGAAAAAATGAAATTGAATATTGAAAATTTAGTTCAAAAATTTGATGGATATATTTCTTCAGATTATGCTAATGAATATGATAACAAAGTAAATTATTATTTAAACATCAGAATTCCATCACAATACTTTGATTCAATTTTAAAAGAAATTTCTATTCAAATTTCAAAATTTGATGCTAAAGAAATTACTATTTCTGATGTTACTGAAGAATTTCTAGACATTGAATCACGTTTAAAAAATAAAAAAGAACTTGAAAAAAGGTATTTAGAAATTTTGCAACAATCTAAAAGTGTGGAGGATATTTTGAATATTGAACGTGAATTAGGTAAATTACGTGAAGAAATCGAGGCAACTGAAGGAAGATTGAATTACCTTTCCAACCAAGTTTCTTTCTCTACATTGTCTGTTTCTTTCTACAAGAAGGTTGCCAATGAAACCTCTTTTTTAGGAAAGATAGGAGACCGTTTTAATAATGGTTTTGAAAATTTAAAATCATTCTTACTGTTTATTTTAACGGTTTGGCCATTCGTTATTATTATTCCATTTAGTTATTTTTTATTCAAAAAATGGCGTCATAGAAAACTTACAAAATGAAAAGAATTAAAATTATTTTAGGAATTATCTCTGTAATGGTGCTCGTATTTTTTGCTACTGGAGCCCTTATAAAAGAAACAAGTTATATTGTTCAAGTTCAAATTGATAAGCCAATTGAACAAGTTTTTGAAGCTTTTAATACTCTAAATAATAAAAAATATTGGATTCCTGAATTAAAATCGGTTGAAGTTGTCAATGAAAATGTTGGAAAAACCGGAAGTGAATATCAATTAATGATTCAAAACCAAGATCAAAAAATGTTGATTTCCGAAAAAATTATGGCTTACGTTCCCAATGAAAAAGTGACACTTTTCTACAATTCCGAAAATATGTTGAAAACCAATGATTATATCTTCTCAGAGTCTAATGGTTTGACAAACATTATGTTACAAGCAACTTGTAGAAGTGATTCCTATATCATGTCTTGCTTATTTCCTTATTTTAAAGGCACTTTTAAAAATCAAGACTTCTCATATTTAACTAATTTTAAAACTTTTGTAGAGCAATAACTTTTCAATGTCCATCACAGCACGTTATATAAAATACATCCTCAATTTTAAAAGCCCAAGTGGTACTTCCCGTGGAATTTTAAAAACTAAAGAAACTTGGTTTATCATTTTACAACTAAATGATAAAATTGGCATTGGTGAAACCGGACTTTTTAGAGGTTTGAGTTGTGATGATGTCCCAAATTACGAAGAAAAGTTACACTGGGTTTGTGAAAATATACATTTAGGTTTGGATGTTTTATTGCAAGAGTTAATAAAGTTTCCATCCATTCAATTTGGATTGGAACAAGCTTTTTTATCCCTTAAAAGTCAAACGCCTTTTGAGTTATTTCCAACAAAATTCACACAAGGAAAAGAGGCTATAAATATTAATGGTTTGATTTGGATGGGAGATAAAGACTTTATGAAATCACAAATCAAAGAAAAATTAGTAGCTGGATTTTCATGTATAAAAATGAAAATCGGTGCAATTGATTTTGAGACGGAATTATCTTTATTAAAATCGATCAGAAAAGAATTTTCTTCTAATGAAGTTGTCTTAAGAGTAGATGCAAATGGGGCTTTTAAGCCTGATGAAGCTCTTGAAAAACTAGAAAAATTAGCAAAATTTGACATTCATTCTATTGAACAACCTATTCAACAAGGACAGATAGAGGCAATGGCTGATTTGTGCGCAAAAACTTCAGTTCCTATTGCGTTGGATGAAGAATTGATTGGGATTTTTTCATCCGAAGAAAGACAACAATTGTTGGCCACAATTCAACCTCAATTCATCATTTTAAAACCAAGTTTATTAGGAGGTTTTGTAAATAGTTTAGAATGGATTACTTTAGCAACACAAAACGATTGTGGTTGGTGGATAACCTCTGCTTTAGAGAGCAATGTTGGGTTAAATGCAATTGCGCAATTTACCTATCATTTAAAAAATTCATTGCCACAAGGTTTAGGAACAGGTAGTTTATTTACTAATAATTTTGAAAGTCCGCTAGAAATCAATAACGGAAAATTACATTACAATAATACTAAAAACTGGAATTTTATACTTTAAAAATGAATTACATACAACAGGCTTTTACCGGAAAATTAGGGATGTGGAAATACGTAGTGGTTTCTGTTTTTTTCTTCGGATTTATGGGATTGAATTTGTTGGCAATTTTTTTATTAGATTTTGATATGGATCAAATCATGAAAGATCAAATTGTTCAAAAAGGATCAAATCAAGTGTTATATGAAAATTTAATTCCTTTTGCAATTGGTTTAGGTGGCGTATTTTTTTGGGTAAAATATGTTCATAATCAGCGTATTAGAACCTTAACAACTTCTCGCAAAAAAGTAGATTGGAAGCGTGTTTTCTTTGCTTTTTCAGTTTGGGGATTCATTACAGCGACCTTTATTTTTATAGATTATCAAGTTTATCCTGAGGATTATATTTTTAATTTTCAATTAGAACCTTTTTTATATTTGTTGTTGATTGCTGTTTTACTGATTCCCTTGCAAACAAGTTTCGAAGAATATTTTTTTAGAGGTTATTTGATGCAAGGATTAGGCGTTGCAAGTAAAAATAGATGGTTTCCTTTAATTATTACCTCGCTTATTTTTGGATTATTACACATTGCAAATCCGGAAGTAGAAAAATTAGGGTATGGAATTTTAGTCTATTACATAGGTACTGGATTTTTTCTAGGGATAATTACCCTGATGGATGAAGGATTGGAATTGGCTTTGGGTTTTCATGCCGCAAATAATTTAATTACTGCTTTATTGGTAACTGCTAATTGGACCGCTTTTCAAACAAATTCTATTTTGATTGATGTTTCAATGCCAAAATTAGGTGCAGATGTTTACCTTCCTGTTTTTGTTGTTTTTCCAGTTTTAGTATTTATTTTTTCAAAAAAATATGGCTGGACAAATTGGAAAGAAAAACTCACTGGGAAAATTGAAAAACCAGTCATTCTAGAAGATAAATAATTTTATTGCTTTTAATGTTGATGACAAATAGATTTCATAAAAACTTTCAAATCAATGGAATATCCTTTGCTACTGTTCAAGAAATTTTAAACGTAACATCAACGATTTCTCCAGAAATTCAAACTTTTTTACAAGATTGGTTTTCTAATAGAGAAACATTATCAGTGAATACATCTGGTTCTACAGGAAAACCAAAACCAATAGAATTGCGAAAAGATTTCATGATTAATAGCGCTTTTGCAACAGCTCACTATTTTGATTTACCCTCAAAAACAAGTGCATTACTTTGCTTGCCAATAACTTACATTGCAGGAAAAATGATGTTGATTCGAGCCATCAATTTGGGTTGGCATTTAGATATTGTGGAGTCAACTTTACATCCATTAAAAAATGTTACAAAAAGCTATGATTTTTCAGCAATGGTGCCTTTACAATTAGAAAATTCTTTAGATAAAATAGATAGTATAAAAAAACTAATTGTTG
This sequence comes from Polaribacter sp., assembly GCA_030758355.1. Lineage (GTDB taxonomy): Bacteria > Bacteroidota > Bacteroidia > Flavobacteriales > Flavobacteriaceae > Polaribacter. The sequence goes on along the minus strand of JANREL010000093.1, from coordinate 2,941 downwards.
GTGGGGGAGTTGTTTCTAATCAATTGCAAGAAAAATTGCAAAAAATTGATTGTCAAATTTTTGCAACTTACGGAATGACAGAAACCATTACTCATATTGCAGTTAAAAAACTAAATCACGTTCATCAATTTCCGAATTTTTATGAGGTGTTGCCAAATATTACTATTTATAAAGACGAACGAAATTGTTTGGTAATTGAAGCTAAAAATATTGTTGATAAAGTATTGTTTACCAATGATGTTGTACAATTAATATCTCCTAAAAAGTTTGATTGGTTGGGTCGTTTAGATAATGTAATCAATTCTGGTGGCATCAAATTACATCCTGAAATGATTGAAGAAAAACTAGCAAAGGTAGTTGAAAATCGTTTTTTTGTTGCTGGTATTCCTGATGAGAAGTTAGGGGAAAAGCTAATTTTATTGATAGAATCTTCTCTAAAAATTAAAGATGAAACTTTTTCAAAATTGGCACTAATTTCAAAAATAAAAACCTTAAAAACTCTTTCAAAATTTCAAATTCCGAAAGAAATTTATTTTTTAGATTATTTTACAGAAACTACATCTGGTAAAATACAACGAAAAAAAACCTTAGAAAAGCTAGAATTTTAAAATCCTTTTGCAATTTTTTCTAAATCGTTTTTATTTGTGATAATGATGTTTTTTCCTTGAAAATCTATGTATCTACATTTTTTAAATTCCGATAACAATCGGATACATGATTCAGTGGCAGTTCCAATGATATTGCCTATATCTTCTCTAGAAAGTTGCAAATTAATAGCTCCTGAATCATTTACACCAAACTTTGTTTGAAGTTTTATGATTGTTTCTGCCAATCGTTGTTTTACACTTTTTTGCGCCATATCAACAATCAAATTATCAGAATTTTTAAGAGAAAATGCCATGTTTTTTAAAACATCCATGGTAAAACTAGCATTTTTTTCTAAATCTCTAAATATTTCTTCTTTGGGGATAAAACATACTTCCATGTCCTTTAAAGCAATCGCATTTAAATTAGAAACCTCCTCTGAAATCAAACTTCTTTCACCCAATAAATCACCTCTTTTAACCAAATTTATGATTTGGTTTTTTCCATTCTCACTCATTTTGGAAACCTTACAAACACCATCTTTAATACAATACACACCATTTAAATAGTCTCCTTCTTCAAAGATATGCTCTCCTTTTTTTATAATTTTTGAAGTTTTACAATTGGATATTCTTATAATGTCGTCTTTGGAAAGATGTTTCAAAGAATTGAACTGACTGTAAATCGTCAGCAAAAAGTGGACTGATTTAGACAAAAACTAAGAGAGTGTTTTCTTGTCCACCGATAAGAATGCTTAAGCGAGAACCAAACCCTCGCAAATCACTGAACCCCAACTGTTTTATATTGTGTGTTGTAAGCCGTTTTTATTTATTCTCAAAGAATTTAATCAAAAAAATATTAGCGTTCTCAATCCCAGTTAAAAAGTCATTTACATTGTCATGTTGTGGATTATACCAGCTCTGTGTTCTGAAATATGCGTCCATTTCTCCACCAGATTTAAATCTATATCCATATCGTGCAAATATTTCATTTCGCATAATCTTTAAATCAGCTTTTGACATCTTGCCTATCTCATTATTCGGCATAATTCTCATAGAAGCTTGAGGAAATTTACCGTTAAAATATTCAGTAATTGGATATGATTTAATCCCAATTTCATACTCTCCATTTTCCGTCATTCCACTCCATGAGTTATATATCTTTAATCCTTGTATTTTCTCTTGTCCATTATCATATACTACAAATTCACCATTTGTCTCATCAGAAAAGAACTTATTACCCTGAACCCTTACATTAGTTAAATTTTTATAAGTTCGTATCCAAGATTTACCATCCTCACTCCATGTACCTGATTTAATCTGAGCATAACTAAGGTCTATACCCAGAATAAATACAAAATCAGACTCCATTTCTGAGTCTCCAAAATGATACACATATTGATATTCACTAGTCAACTTAGGAATCCATGGTGTTACTTTAGAATCATCTATTTTCTCAAATCCGATTACTTGTCCAGTTACCAGCTTTGAAATAAGGATAAAAGTCAGTCCTAATATTTTTTGTTTCGTTTTCATGTTTGTGTCTTAAATGGCTTACAACGGTTTGGCTATGCGCAGTAGCGTCCCAGTAGGTCGCTATTGCTCATAGGTTTTGTTAGGCATATTTTTTTATTTATTTTCATCTATTACGTTTAGTACGATGTAGTCATTCTTTGATTTGGCCGACTTTACTGATTCTTCTCCATCATAATCCTTGTAGTATGCCAACCAAATGAGTCTTTCATTAATCAGAACCATATTCATTGTCATAAGTACGAAACTCTCGAAATTATCTATCTGAAACTTGGTCAACATTACAAAAGTTCGAGCTTGATTGCTTGGATTGTAACTTTCTATTAAAATGGGCTTACCAATAGTTAAATAGTCATGACTTCTTTCCATTTCTTCTTTTAGATCATTCCAGTTTTCTTTTATGTAGTTTCCTTCAATCATATTAGCCATTTTATTTAATTCTGATTGACTCGCTTTCATGCCTTTTAATTTGTTAGTCACGTAAATTTGAAAATAATCGTCAAAAGTTATTTCATCTAATTTGTCTACTTGCTCGTAGGTTTCATTGTTGAGATAGTAAGCTAATATTGAATTCCCTTCATAGTTGAATTCGTCAGCCAGTTCTTTGACTTTGGGCGTAGAATAACATTCAGTCATTCCATCAATTAATGGCAAACAGATATTGATATCTCCAAATGGCACTGAGTTATTACACTCAATCTTCGATGCAACTATTTTATCCTTTGAAAAATCTTTTTGTCCTGATTGAGAGCAACTCAGGATAGAAATAATAGATAAGATTCCGATTATTTTTTTCATTGTTGTTATTTTAAATTATACCTAAC
>JANREL010000092.1:1399-5276 GCA_030758355.1 Polaribacter sp. | reverse complement strand
TACTTTTTCTACTAGGAATTCCTTATGTATATTTTGGATGGAAAGTTTTAGCAGTTCATTTTGCAGCCATGATTTACAATATTGGCGTAAATACTCATGTAATTATGTTTGGAGGATCATTCAATCGAAAAAAAATAAATTTAGATGAAAAAGCAGCTTTTAATTATCAAGGAACAGGAGCTGTTCAATGGTTGATTGGTATTCCTTTAATGCTTTTTCCAATGGCGCTTTTTGGATTGATTAGTTGGCTTGTTAATTTTGAAACGGCAGTTATTACCTTGCTGTTTTTAGGTTTTTCCGGCATTGCTTTTCACAAAAATTTAATGATTTTAATTACAAAAAAATACCAAGAATCAAAATACAAAATGATTCATGCTTTTAATCAAGAAAACTAAACAACGATGATACAAACAACGCTACTTTCAAAAAAATATGGACCCGTAGAGGTATTACATATTGATGCTTTAGATATTCCTACAGGACAGAGTTTTGGTTTGGTAGGCAATAATGGCGCAGGAAAAACAACCTTTTTCAATATATTATTAGATCTGGTAAGACCTACAACTGGGGCAATTATCAACCATGATTTTCAAGTTAATACTACTGAAGAGTGGAAAACATTTACAGGTTCTTTTATTGATGAATCTTTTTTAATTGGCTATTTAACTCCTGAGGAATATTTTGAATTTATTGGAGATTTACGAGGTTTAAGCAAGGGCGATGTTAAAACTTTTCTAACTTTTTTCGAAGAGTTTTTTAATGGAGAAATCCTCAACAAAAAAAAATATTTAAGAGATTTAAGCAAAGGGAACCAGAAAAAAGTGGGTATTGTTGCATCAATGATGGGAAACCCTAAAGTGATTATTTTAGATGAACCTTTTGCAAATTTAGATCCAACAACTCAAATCCGACTTAAAAAAATCATCAAAGAATTAACTGAAAATAGAGAAATTACAGTGTTAATTTCATCTCACGATTTAACACATGTAACGGAAGTTTGCGAAAGAATTGTGGTTTTAGAAAAAGGAAATATCGTAAAAGATATTGAAACTTCTGCAGAAACATTACAAGAGTTAGAAAGCTATTTTGCTGTTTAAGTAGCCATTTCTCATTTTATTACTATTTTTACGCTCTTATTGATACTATTTTCTTATGAAAACAGTTATCAATAAGAGTTTTTAATTTTAAAAATATAACTTTATCTGCTTGAAAAACACAAAAATAGTACTTGTTTTTAGTTTCTTTTTGGTGCTTGCAATTGCTTGCGGAACCAAGAAAAATACCTTTGTTAGCAGAAATTACCAAGCCTTAACAACAAAATATAATGTGTTGTTTAATGGTCAAGAAGCTTTAAATGCAGGGATTCAAGAAATTAATACAAATTATAAAGACGATTGGTTTCAAATTTTACCCATTGAGCCTATTGAATTTGAAGAAAAACGGATAGATATTACTGAGTTTGGTTTAGGAGCTGGATTTGATACTAAAGAAGATGATGCCCCAAAAACACTCTCCACTTTTGATAAAGCCGAAGAAAAAGCCGTAAAAGCCATTCAAGTTCATAAAATGAATATTGATGGTTTGGAACGAAATAGGCAAATTGATGACGCCTATTTATTGCTTGGCAAATCTCGCTATTACCAACAACGATTTATTCCGGCCATAGAAGCATTTAATTATGTGATTGCAAATTATCCAAATGCCAATTTGATTGCCGATACTAAAATTTGGCGCGCAAAATCTAATATTCGACTTGATAATGAAGAATTTGCAATTGAAACGTTGAAATTATTACTAACTGTAAGAGACACTTTAGAAACAAATTTACCTGATGAAACCAAGGAAAATGGCTACACAACGCTTGCAATGGCATACATTAAAAGTGATAGTATTCAAAAAGCAAAAGAAAGTTTGTTATTAGCAACAAGAACCCAAAAAAACAAAGACCAAGCTGCTAGAAATCTTTTTATTTTAGGACAATTATTTGCCGAAGAAAACAAAAAAGATTCAGCTGCGATGCAATTTAAAAAGCTCATCAATTTTAACAATGCTCCTGAAAGGTATAAAATTCGTGCAGAAATAGAATTAGCAAAAAATGCCATCAACGATTCTATGGCTGCAATTTCATTTGAAAGAATACAAAAGCTCATCAAAAACAGAGATAACAGACCGTATTTGGATGTGTTGTATTATCAAAAAGGAGCTTTAAACGAACAAAAAGACAGTCTTCAGTTAGCAATTTCAGATTACAACAACTCTTTGCGAGTGCCAAAAGGCGATGAAAAACAACGCACATTTACCTATGAAAAATTAGGAAACTTACACTTCAAAAATTCAGATTATCAATACGCAAGTGCTTATTTTGATAGTGTTTTACAAATTTCGAAAGATACCTTGGATTTGCGAATCAGGCGCATCAAAAGAAAACAAAAAAGTTTGATTTCTTTGGTTCAATATGAAAATTTAGTTAAAGAAAACGACAGTATTTTACAACTGACAGCCTTGACAATAGAGGCTCAAAAAGCTTTTTTTGAAGAATATATTGAAAAAATCAAAAAAGATGAAGCAGCAGCTGCACAATTGCGTTTAAATCAATTGGCTTTTGGCAACAACAATACTTCTTTAGCATCTGCAAATCAAGGAAAATGGTATTTTTATAATTCACAATCTACCAGTTTTGGAGCAAATGAATTCATAAAAATTTGGGGAAACAGAAAATTAGAGGACGATTGGAGATGGGCTGAAAAAGTAAAAAATGCCACCCAAGAAAAAGAAATTAAGGAAGTAAGTCAGAAAAACGAACGCTATGATTTGGATAATTATATAAGTAAAATCCCTTCAGATAAAGTGATTATTGACAGTTTGTATCTTGATAGAAACCAAGCATTGTATGAATTAGGATTGATTTATAAAGAGCAATTTAACAATTCAAAATTAGCAAAAGAAAGATTAGAAAGAGTAGCTTCTTTACAACCAACTGAAGATTTGATTTTACCTATTAATTGGCATTTATACCAATTAGAAACCACATTACAAAATCCAGACAAAGCAGCAGAGTATAAAAATTTCATCACTTCTAAATTTCCTGACACAAAATTCGCACAATTGTTGTTGAATCCCGATGCCAATATTCAGGGTGAAGTTACTGAAAATGAAGTTGAAACAAAGTACAAAGAAGTGTATTATGCATACAAAGAATCAAAGTATGATGAAGTAATTTCGGCTATTGACGTGGTGTTGCCTACAATTTCAAATGCGGAATTATTACCAAAATTTGAATTGTTAAAAGCCTATGCAATTGGAAAATCTAAAGATACAGAAAACTACAAAAAAGCATTGGAATTTGTTTTTGTAAATTATGGAACAACAGAAGAAGGGAAAAAAGCACAAGCCATTCTAACTCAATTAGAAAAGAAATCTAAGGAATAGAAATTTACGCAAAAAATACACTTCAAAAAGTATGGAAAGAAATGTTATTGCAAAAAATACAACAATTATTGGTGATATAAATGCAGTTGGAGATTTTAGAATTGACGGAGTTTTAGAGGGTTCTTTAAAAACAAAAGGGAGAGTAATTATTGCTGCTGAGGCAGTTGTAAAAGGGGATGTTGAAGCATATAATGCAGACATTGAAGGCGAATTTTCAGGAAATTTAAAAGTAGAAAAAATTTTAACTGTCAAAACAATCGCTAAGATTTCAGGAGATGTTATTGTTGGAAAATTATCCATAGAGCCAGGAGCAACTTTCAATGCATCATGCATCATGACAGGCACTGCAAAAGTTCAAAAAAAGGAGCATGAAAAAACAACATTATTCAAAAAAACCTTTACATAAAGCACTTCAACTTTCTGGAGCTGGACTTCAAATGGGATTGAC
>JANREL010000092.1:0-1299 GCA_030758355.1 Polaribacter sp. | reverse complement strand
AAAGTATAGTCAATAAAACTAAAAAAAAGGTTTGTTTTTTTGATTTATTACTTACCTTTGCGCCGAATTTAGAAAGCGTATTTTTACAATGAAGATTGCACAAAAATCAATCAAATTTATCTTAATAGTTGTAGTAGCCTTTTTTACATCTGTAAATTTTGCAGCTATTTCAGAAAAAAATCAAGACAATCAAAGTGATGGAGGTCGAGTAAATACGAAAGAAGAAGTAGAGGCTTATATTTTACATCACATAAAAGATTCGCATGATTTTTCTTTATTTTCTTACACCTCTGATGCAGGTGAAAGAAAACACGTTGGTTTTCCTTTGCCAATTATTTTGTGGACAAGTGAAGGTTTAGTTACCTTTATGTCTTCGAATTTTCATCACAATGATGATGGTCATGTAATCGTTGAAAAAAACGGATTGAAATTTGCAAAAATTCACTCAAAAATATATGAATTAAACAAAGGTGCTTCAGAGGTAACTTTCGATGAAACACATCATGCTAAAAACGCACACAAAGTATTGGATTTTTCAATTACAAAAAGTGTTGTGGGGGTTTTATTAATAGGATTTTTATTATTGCTTTGGTTTTCAAGCTTGGCCAGACAATATAAAACTCAAAAAATTCCTACAGGTTTTGCAAGAGTTTTAGAACCTTTAGTAATCTATGTTCGCGATGAAATTGCTAGACCAAATATCGGCGAAAAACATTACAGAAGGTTTACAGGCTATTTATTGACTGTATTCTTTTTTATCTGGACTTTAAACTTATCAGGTTTAACTCCGTTGGGTTTTAACGTTACAGGACAGTTAGCTGTAACTGGTTGTTTAGCAATTTTTACACTAGTTATTTATTCAGTAAGTGGTACAAAAGGATATTGGATGCACATGATTTGGATGCCAGGAGTTCCTGTTCTAATTCGTCCCGTATTGGCAATCATAGAATTGGCAGGAGCATTGCTAATCAAACCATTTTCACTATTAGTTCGTTTGTTCGCAAACATTTCAGCCGGTCACATTGTGGTAATGAGCTTAATTGCAATTATGTTCACTTTAAAAGAATCTTTAGGGGTTGTTGGTGCGACAGGATTGTCGTTAGTATTATCATTTTTTATAACATTAATTGAGGTTTTAGTAGCGTTTTTACAAGCGTATATCTTTACAATGCTTTCAGCATTATTTATTGGTATGGCTGTAGAAGATCATGCTGAGCATCATTAATACAAATTTGTTTAATTTCATATAAATACATTTATTATGTACAATTTAATTGGAGCAGGATTAATCGTAATCGG
>JANREL010000091.1:5568-27441 GCA_030758355.1 Polaribacter sp. | reverse complement strand
ACTGATTTAGACAAAAACTAAGAGAGTGTTTTCAAAATCATTAAATTTGAATTATATATTCAAAAAAAAATTATGACCCATTTAGAGTTTTTTATCAATCGAGTAAACGTAAATGATGTTCCTAAATTAAACAAAGAGCAGTTTCTTTATATACTTAATATTATAAGTTTGGAGGGGGAGATAAACGCATTAGATAAAGTTGAAAATCAATTATCAATTTCAAGTTTGCGACAAAATAAAGTTAAAGAATTTAACAAGCTCACTAAAAGAAGAAAACCAGAACAGATTTACAAGACATTAATATTCTAATCTTTTACTTTTATTTAATTATTAATGTTTTCTAAATTTTGTAAGCCTTCAAACTAAATTGGACGTTCCTAAAATACTTTTAGCCGATGATTTACAATTATACAGATTGAGACTAAGTATTCTCTCATAATAATTAAACCAATTAAACATTAGTTTACAGATACTTATATAAAATACATTTCAGTATGTTTTGTTTATTTGGTGTCTGAATGATAGTTAGGTCATAGTCCTCTTGCAGCATTAATTAATATTAAATTTCAATACTTCAACTAATAAATGATCGGTATTTAAGCGTTTAATAGCTTAATTTATTTATTATTTTAAAAAAATATATATATTTACAAAAGAATTTAATGGTGACCTATTCGGTTACCTAAGAATGTTAAAGGACTGAAACGACTATAAATAAAGGCTTTACGGAAGAGGTTCGAATCCCTTTCTCTCTGCCAGTAAACATTAAAAAGGTAACAAAACCCACTAAATCCAATGATTTAGTGGGTTTTCCCTTTTAAAACTTTACGACAAATTTTATAGTTGCCTTATTGATGAAAATAAAGATTTCTTCTTATTTAAATCTTTTAAAATCAATATTTTAAACGGTTTCTACAAACAGACCTTCATCTGTTTTTGTAACAGTTGCTAGTTTGTTTTTGGTAAGGTATTTCAATGTTTTATCCCACTTTTTATTAGATAATCCTGATTGAATTTTTAAGTGGTTTAAATCAATTTTTTCTGCTTTGGTAATCATTTCTAAAACAGCTTTTTCCTCAGCATCTAATTCCACTGTAATGGCTCTTTTTTCAGGGCGCATTTGAGGGAAAAATAATACTTCTTGAATGGATTGGTTGTTCGTTAAAAACATAATCAATCTGTCCATTCCAATTCCCATTCCTGCCGTTGGTGGCATTCCATATTCTAAAGAACGTAAAAAATCGTAATCAATAAATTGTGTAGCTTCATCATCGCCTTTTTCTGCCAATTTTAATTGATGTTCAAAGCGTTCTCGTTGATCAATTGGGTCATTCAATTCAGAATATGCGTTGGCAATTTCTTTTCCACAAACCATTAATTCAAAACGTTCTGTCAACTCAGGATTTGTTCTGTGTTCTTTACACAAAGGCGACATTTCTTTTGGGTAATCTGTTATAAAAGTAGGTTGAATGTAATTTCCTTCGCATTTTTCGCCAAAAATTTCATCAATCAATTTTCCTTTTCCCATTGTTTCATCCACAGCAATTCCCATTGATTTTGCAGCGCCTCTAATTTCATCTTCTGTTTTTCCAGTGATGTCAAAACCAGTAAAATGCTTAATAGCATCTGCCATAGTTACTCTTGCATAAGGTGCTTTAAAATCGATTTTATGTTCGCCAAAAGTAGCTTTTGTGGTTCCGTTTACAGCCATTGCGCAATGCTCTAGCAATTGCTCGCAAAAATCCATCATCCAATTGTAATCTTTGTAAGAAACATAGATTTCCATAGCAGTAAATTCTGGATTGTGTGTTCTGTCCATTCCTTCATTTCTGAAGTTTTTTGAAAACTCATACACGCCATCAAAACCACCAACAATCAATCTTTTTAGATACAATTCGTTTGCAATTCGCATATATAAAGGAATGTCTAACGAATTGTGATGTGTTATAAAAGGTCTTGCAGCCGCACCTCCAGGAATGGGTTGTAAAACAGGTGTTTCCACCTCAAAATAACCAGCTTCATTAAAAAAAGAACGCATGGCATTGAACAATTTGGTACGCTTTACAAATACTTCTTTTACATGTGGATTTACAACCAAATCCGCATAACGTTGTCTGTAGCGCAATTCTGGATCGTTAAATTCATCATAGGTATTTCCTTCAGCATCTGTTTTTGGTAGAGGTAAAGGTTTTAAAGCTTTACTCAGTAATTTAAATTCTTTAACCATTACTGTTTTTTCACCAACTTTTGTAGTGAATAATGTTCCAGTAATTCCAATAAAATCCCCAATATCAAGTAGTTTTTTATATACTTCGTTGTACATAGTTTTGTTTTCACCTGCACAAATTTCATCGCGATTAAAATATACTTGAATTCTACCTTCACCATCTTGAAGTTCAGCAAATGAAGCATTTCCTTGAATTCTTCTCGACATTAATCTACCTGCAATTACCACTTTTTTTCCTTCAGAAAAATTGGTTTTTATTTCATTAGAATTGGAATCAAGTGGAAATAAATCTGCTGGATAAGGATTGATGCCTAAAGTGCGCAATTTTGCTAACTTTTCTCTACGTACAACTTCTTGTTCTGATAATTGCATTGGGTTTGTAAATTTTCTGAGTTTTATAAAGGATGCAAAGATACAATCTAAAGCATTAATTCACAATGAAGAAAAGGATTAAAAATAACATTGAAGTTGGTAAATCATTAAAAACAGGTTATATTTGTACGTTGTTTTGTTTGAAGCAACAAGTTGTGTTGTTTTAGTACTTTCGTAAAAAGTGCTTTGGTTTTGTTAGCCAATGGAAAGCTTCCCTAATTTGGGACGCTTTTTTTGTTTTTAAAGAGTTTCTTTTTAATCAAAATATCCCCGTTTTATTCTTTTTTCATTTTTATATTTGTTCTTCTAAATATGTACAAAAATGAAAAAAATATCCTTGTTATTTGCACTTTTGATATTGGTGTCTTGTAGTAAAAAACTGTTTAATGAGAAATGGACAAAAGAAAAAGCACCTTCAGAATTCAAAGCAGTTTTTGAAACTACCAAAGGAAATTTCGAGATTTATGCCAAAAGAGAATGGTCTCCTCAAGGAGTTGATAGGTTATATTCGTTGATAAAAAATGGGTTTTATAGAGATATGCCCATTTTTAGAGTGGTGCCGAATTTTGTAGCTCAATTCGGTATTCATAATGATTCCATTCTCAATAATAGATGGAGTAAATTTGGGTTGGATGATGAACCTGTTTTAATAAAAAATGATTCAATGACAATAGCTTTTGCTAGAGGTGGATTAAAAACCAGAACTACACAAATTTTCATCAACTTGAAAAATAACAATCGCTTGGATGAGCTAGAGTATAGTGGAGTGAAAGGTTTTCCAGTAGTAGCAAAAGTCACAAAAGGAGCAGAAAATATCTTGAAATTTTATGATAAATATGGAGATAAATTGGGTTTTCGTCAAGATTCTATTCAAAAATATGGAAATAAATTTATCAAAAAAAACTATCCAGAAGTTGACTTTATCTACAAAGCAACTATTTTAAAATAATTATGAAACTAAAAACTTTAAAAATATAAACTGCCAGGCAAAATGTAAACTTTATTCTAAGAAATCATCATTATTATTATTGATTAAGTTTTTAGATAGTTCTGTAAAATATTGATAAAAATAAGGAATCGTTTCTATGCCTTTTAAAAAATTCCAAATTCCAAAATGCTCGTTTGGAGAGTGAATTGCATCAGAATCCAACCCAAAACCCATTAATATCGTTTTACTTTTCAATTCTTGTTCAAACAAAGCCACAATTGGAATACTGCCACCACTTCTCTGCGGAATTGGAGTTTTTCCAAAACTTTTTTCATAGGCTTTACTTGCTGCTTGATACTCTATAGTATCAATTGGAGTGACATATCCTTGACCACCATGATGAGGTTTTACTTCTACTTTTACAGATTTTGGTGCGATAGTTTCGAAATGATTTTTAAATAATTCTGTAATTTTTTTCCAGTTTTGATTTGGTACTAAGCGCATTGAAATTTTCGCATAAGCTTTGCTTGCAATTACTGTTTTTGCACCTTCACCTGTATATCCTCCCCAAATTCCATTCACATCCAAAGTTGGTCTTATTGAATTTCTTTCATTGGTAGTGTAGCCTTTTTCGCCATGAACATCTTTGATATCTAGGGCTTTTTTATAATTTTCTAATGAAAATGGAGCTTTAGCCATGGCTTCTTTTTCAGTTTTAGTAAGTTCTTCAACGGCATCATAAAATCCAGGAATGGTAATTTGGTTATTTTCATCATGTAGAGAAGCAATCATTTGGGCTAAAATATTGATGGGATTAGCAACTGCACCTCCATACAATCCTGAATGTAAATCTCTATTTGGACCAGTAATTTCAACTTCTACATAACTCAAACCACGCAAACCAGTTGTGATAGATGGAATATCATTTGCAATCATTCCAGTATCCGAAATTAAAATGACATCATTTGTCAGTTTTTCTTTATTTCTTGGTACAAACCAAGATAAATTTTTTGACCCAACTTCTTCTTCACCTTCAATCATAAATTTTACGTTGCAAGGTAAATTTCCGGACGTTGTCATATATTCTAATGCCTTTATATGCATATACATTTGGCCTTTGTCATCACAAGCGCCTCTTGCAAAAATAGCCCCATCAGGATGAATTTCAGTTTTTTTGATTATGGGTTCAAAAGGAGGAGAATCCCATAAATTTATAGGATCTGCCGGCTGCACATCATAATGACCATATACTAAAACTGTTGGTAAGTTCTTGTCAATTATTTTTTCGCCATAAACAATTGGATACCCTGGAGTTTCGCAAATTTCAACATTGTCACATCCTGCTTTTTTAAGGCTTTCTGAAATAAATTTTGCAGTTTTTAAAACATCATTTTTGTAAGTAGAATCGGCACTTACAGAAGGTATTTTTAGCAGTTCTATCAATTCTTCAACAAACCTATTTTTATTTTTTTCTATGTATGATTTAACGGAATCCATAAGATACTTTTTTATAAAACCAAAAATAGAAAAATTATAGTGAACTGCTTTGTAGTTTGTGAGGTTTGTTTATATTTGCAATCCGAAAAAGCGAGCGTGGTGGAATTGGTAGACACGCTAGACTTAGGATCTAGTGCCGTGAGGTGTGAGAGTTCGAGTCTCTCCGCTCGTACAAAAAGCTTCTCAATTGAGAAGCTTTTTTCTTTATTTTTTAAAATAATTATCTTAAGGTATTAAACATTTTTAACCAAAATCTCTTTAAAATCATCCGTTTTTTCTGCATTTGCAAATAAACCTTCAATTTCTTTAGGAGGAATGGCAAGTTTTCGTTGTTTCATATCTATCCAAGCACCATACACTTTGATAACTGCGGCAAGTTTTCCAGCTTCATTAAAGACTTCGTGAACTATTTTCCAGCGTTCATAATTTTTAGATACACCTGCCAATTTCATGTTTACGGTGATATTTTCACCCATCAACACCTCTTTTCGGAATGAAGTTTCTTCGGTAAATAAAATAGGGCCCAATCCCAATCTACTGAAATCGGCAATAGTGAGATTATTTTTAGCAAAATAACGCACTCTCACTTCAGCAGCATAATCATTATAGGCAGTATGTCGCATGTGTTGGTTTGGATCAAAATCTGACCATTTTGTGGCAAAAGTTACTAGGAAATTCATCTTTAAAAAAATAAAAACCTAATGCAAAACATTAGGTTATAAGATTAATAATTGTTTATTAGTTTTTTAGGACTGTAGTTTTTTTACTAAGTTTTAGTTCACTCAAGACATTTAACGCTTCAGAAATATAGATATCCTTAGTTAAATTTTTGTGCCAAGCGGCTCTTTTTGATTCTAAATCTTTGTTTTCTTTTACCAAAGCTAGTTCGTATTTGGGCGATGTATATGTAACATCAGATTTGAATTCAAAAACAGCAGTAAATTTTTTAGCTTCTTTTTCTTTCGCTTCATTTTCTTTTATAAATTTTTCGTAATTCAATGAAAATGAGGCGTTATCTTGATTTTCCTTCAACCATTTAGCATATTCATTGATTTTGATAAATTTCTCGTTAGAAGCAATTCGCTGTTTGCTGTTATATACAACATCACCAAAATTAGCGTAAGAATTTGCTTGTTTGTAATCAGCTTGTGCCACTTTATCCCAGTCTAAAGCTCCCTCTAGGTCTCTTTCTCCATTTTTTAAATAGCTCAATCTTGTGGGCATCGCAATGTCAGAATACACACCTTCTCTTTGAGTTGATCCTCCATTAATTCTGTAAAATTTTTGAATGGTCATTTTTAAAAAGCCTAAATCTTTATCATATTTTGGGTAAAACTGATTGATAGGTAAAATATTTTGAACTGTTCCCTTGCCATACGTTTGGTTTCCTCCCAAAATCACAGCACGCTTATAATCTTGCATGGCCGCTGCAAAAATTTCAGAAGCAGAGGCCGAAAATTCATTAACCAATACAACAACGGCTTTGTCCCATTGTATTTTAGGATCAGTATCTCTTTTAATGACAGGATTTTCTCCCCGATATTGTACTTGAACAATTGGTCCTTCATCAATAAATAATCCCGAAATTTCGATGGCAGTTTTTAAAGAGCCACCTCCATTATTTCTCAAATCGATAATTAATCCCTCTACGTCTTCTGATTTTAAACGCTCAATTTCTTTTTCCATGTCCTTAGCAGAATCTCTGAAGTTTTCATCCGAAAAATCAATGTAAAAACTTGGCAAATCAATGATGGCATATTTCTTATTGTTTTTCATCACAACACTTGACTTTACGAAAGTTTCACCCAATTCAACAACATCTCTAATAATGGCAATTTCTTGAATTGTACCATCAATTTTTTTCTTAATAGTCAAACGAACTTCTGTTCCTTTTGGGCCTTTGATGAACTTAATTGCATCATCCAAACGCATTCCAACAATGTTTAATGGTTCTTTGTCCCCCTGAGCAACTTTTAAAATGATATCTCCTTCTTCCAAATCACCTTGTTTCCATGCTGGACCACCTGAAACCAATTCAAAAATTTGTGTGTAAATTCCTTTTTTTTGCAAACGCGCTCCAATTCCTTCTACTTTTCCAGAAATATTTTGGTCAAAAACTTCTTTTACATTTGGTTGCATGTAGGTTGTGTGAGGATCAAAACCACTAACAATGGCATTTAAATATGTTGAAAACCAATCTTCGTGTTCTAATTCTTCAATTCTTATATACAATTCATCCATACTTTTGAGTACTTCTGCTCTTGCTTCTTTTTCGAGAGTTGCAAATGATTTTACGGTGTAGTTTTTATCCTTTTTTAGCGTGTCTTTTTCAAGGGCATTTTGTTCTCGAATCTTGTCTAAAGTTTGTAATTTTAATTGCTTTCTCCAATTATCAATCAATTCATTGTAGTTTTTTGCAAATGGAAGTTTTTCGTAATCTAAATCAATAGTTTCTTCTTTTGTATAATCAAAAGGTTTGTCTAGAATTCCTCCATAATAACTTTTAGCTTTTTTTACTCTCTCTAAAAAGCAATTGTAAACTAAGTTGTAAAAACTTAAATCATCGTTTAGTAACTGATTATCAATCTGATATTTGTATTTTGAGAACTCTTTGATATCATCTTGGGTAAAATATCTTTTACTAGGGTCTAAACCATCTATAAAAGTTTTGAAAACTTGTTCTGAAAAAGAATCGTTCAAATCTTTAACGACATAATGACCGCGAGTTAAAATATTTTTCAATACAATAATCAATACTTTGTCCTTTTCAGGATCTTCCTTTTTTTTAACTTTTTCGTTGGCAATTATTCCTGAATTGTTGAGTAAAAAAAGGAATGCAAGTAACGTAAAACTCAATTTAAAATTCGACTTCATAAATCTGATGATTAGTTTTTATTTCTTTTGTTTGGAAGTACTAAAATAGTATCTTTTATTTAAAATATTTTCAGAAATTCTATTTAGCAATATTATATAATTTTACATAGCTTTACTCTTTACAAAACGTTAAAAAGAAATTCATATAAAATAAATTACATTTGCATTCAAAACCATAATTATGCAAGAAAAACCCTTAATTTTAGTTACAAATGATGATGGAATAACTGCTCCAGGAATCAGAGCTTTAATCAAAATAATGAATAAAATTGGTGATGTAGTGGTGGTAGCTCCTGATAGTCCACAAAGCGGAATGGGGCATGCAATTACTGTTGATAATGTGTTGACTTGCAATCCAATAACGATTGATGAAGGTCCTCAATTAGAATATACTTGCTCAGGAACGCCTTCAGATTGTGTCAAAATGGCTGTTAGCGAAATTTTAAATAAAAAACCTGATTTGTGTGTTTCTGGTATCAATCATGGTTCAAATTCATCTATAAATGTTATTTATTCTGGAACAATGAGTGCCGCAATTGAGGCAGGTATTGAAGGAATCCCTGCCATCGGATTTTCGTTATTAGATTTTAAATGGCAGGCCGATTTTAGAGCATGCGAAGATTTTGTAAAAAACATAACTTTAAATACTTTGTTGAATGGTTTGCCAGAAGGAATTGTCTTGAATGTAAACATACCAAGTGTTAAAAAAGAAGAACTAAAAGGCGTAAAAATTTGCAGGCAAGCCATGGGTTTTTGGAAAGAAACTTTTGACAAACGCAAAAGTCCATTTGGTAAAGAATATTATTGGCTTTCGGGTGAATTTGTCAATAAAGACAAAGGTCAAGATACGGATGTCTATGCTTTAGAAAATAATTATATTTCTGTGGTTCCTGTTCAATTTGATTTGACAGCACATCACATGATTCAAAAATTAAATTCTTGGGAACTGTAAAAAAGGACATATTAATAGGATTTTTAGTAGCGCTTTTTGCCACTTTTGGAGGGATATTTTTTTATATTGAATATTTTTCTAGACATACTTTTGAACAAACTTTACACATGATTTCTGATGGAAATCTGTATGGGAAAGTTTTGTCAATCGCTGCAATTCCAAATCTTTTTGTTTTTTTTATTTTCCTGAAAAAAAATCAAGATAACAAAGCAAAAGGTGTTGTTTTGGCAACAATTTTAATTGCTTTTACAACATTAATTTTAAAGTTTTTCTAAATGAAATACTACATTATTGCCGGGGAAGCTTCAGGAGATTTGCATGGTTCAAACTTGATGAAAGCACTTTTTGAGGCAGATAAAACTGCAGATATTCGTTTTTGGGGTGGAGATTTAATGCAAAATGTTGGCGGAACTCTGGTAAGTCATTTCAAAGAAAGAGCTTTTATGGGCTTTTTTGAAGTGATTAAAAATCTCACCAAAGTGCTTAATTTTATCAAATTTTGTAAAGAAGATATTGCAACATTTCAACCTGATGTGATTATTTTTATTGACAATTCAGGATTCAATTTACGCATCGCAAAATGGTCTAAACAACAGGGTTTTAGAACCAATTATTATATTTCTCCCCAAGTTTGGGCAAGCAGAGCTGCAAGGGTTGAAGACATCAAAAGAGATATTGACAATATGTTTGTGATTTTGCCTTTTGAAAAAGAGTTTTATCGAAAATTTGATTACGAAGTTACTTTTGTTGGTCATCCATTAATTGATGCAATCGCGGATAGAAATAAAGTAGATATCTGGGATTTTCGAAATCAAAACAATCTTGACGAACGTCCAATTATTGCTATTTTACCAGGAAGTAGAAAACAAGAAATCACAAAAATGTTGGCTGTCATGTTATCAATTATTGATGATTTTAAAGATTATCAATTTGTAATTGCTGGTGCTCCAAGTCAAGATTTTTCTTTTTACAAACAAATTATTGGTGCTAAAAATGTGGGTTTTATCAATAATAAAACCTACGATTTATTGAGTGTTTCAACAGCAGCTTTAGTTGCTTCAGGGACTGCAACTTTAGAAACAGCGCTTTTTAAAGTACCACAGGTGGTTTGTTATAAAGGTGGATTTATTTCGTATCAAATTGCAAAAAGAATCATTACACTGAAATTTATATCACTTGTCAATTTGATTATGGATAAAGAGGTCGTAACTGAATTAATCCAAAATAATTTTACAAGATCGAATCTAAAAAAAGAACTTTCAAAAATTTTAGCCCCAGATCAAAGAGAAAAACTATTTTTGGATTATTACGATTTAGAAACAAAATTAGGCGGAAAAGGAGCTTCAAGAAAAACTGCTAAAAGTATAGTGAGTGATTTAAAAAAGTTAAAATAATGCATAAAAGCTACTTTTTATTGATAGTAATTTCGTTCGTTTTTGGAGCTTGTTCATCTACAAAAGAGGCGTATTCTACTAGTTCAAAATCAGTAATAAAAATCAATAATGTAGTTGGTTTTGCCCTAAAACACGAAGGAGTAAAATATAGATATGGAGGCACCACAGATAAAGGAATGGATTGTTCTGGTTTGGTAAGTACCTCTTTTAAAGAAGCAAATATTACCTTACCAAGAAGCTCTAGAGATATGGCTAAACAAGGAAAAGAAATTCCTTTAGAAAATGTAAAAAAAGGTGATTTAGTTTTTTTTGCCGCCAGAAATAGAAAAAAAGTAATAGATCATGTAGGATTGGTTACTTTAGTCAAAAACGGCAAAGTTCAATTTATTCATTCAACTACACAAAGAGGTGTAATTAGTTCTTCATTTTTGGAAGAATATTGGCAAAAAACTTTTGTAAAAGCGGTTACATTATTTTAAATTTTTATTAGATAAAAATAGTATCTTTCGTTTGCTATGAGAAAGTTACTTCGTTTTTTGCCTTTTCACTTTTTATTTTTCCTAATTCTGGGAATTTACACACAGTTATTGTTTGAAATTTGGCGATATGATTTCAATGTTTTTTTGATTATTCATGTTCTTTTTCTATTGCTTTTATGGCTTGTTCAACATAAAAAATTAAGAACTTTTTTAACATTTGTATATTTCTTCTTTGTAGGAATATCAACTGTTTTTATTCAAGATGATGCCAATTATCCGAATTATTTTGGTCGTTTTTCGAATGCAAATTTATTGGTAGTTTTAAAAGTTGATAAAGTTTTAAAACCGAGTAATTTTCATCATAAATATCAGGTAAAAGTAATCGAAGTTGATCAGCAAAAAACCAGAGGATTTGCACTTTTGAATATAGAAAAAGATAGTTTTCAAAAGGCGTTAAAAGTGGATGAATTGATTCTAGTAAATTCTACTTTCAGCGAAATAAATCCTCCCTTAAATCCATATCAATTTGATTATCAAAGGTATTTAAAAAACCAAGGGATTCTCAAACAATTATTTATAGGAAAATCTGATTTTTTAAGTTTGGGATTTGGTTCAAGAACATTGAAAGGTTGGGCTGAGCAATTTCGTGTATTTGTCCAGTTTTCTTTGAATAGGTATCATTTTCATCCCAATGAAAAAGCGGTAATAAACGCCTTATTATTGGGTGAGAGAAAAGAAATTTCCAAAGAATTATTAACAGATTATTCCAATGCAGGAGCCATTCATATATTAGCAGTTTCAGGTTTACATGTCGGAATTATCTTGATTTTATTGGGAAAGATTTTCAGTTTCTTCACCTATTTTAAAAACGGAAAAATAATTCAAACATTATTAATTTTAGTAATTTTATGGATGTTTGCTTTCATTGCAGGATTGTCAGCTTCCGTAGTGAGAGCAGTTACGATGTTTTCGTTTTTGGCAGTTGGACAACAGTTCGGGAGTAAAAAAATCATCCTTTATTCGCTTTTTTCATCACTATTTATTTTATTGATTTTCAAACCACTTTTTTTGTTTGATGTTGGTTTTCAACTGAGTTATTTAGCGGTTTTAGGAATCATTACCATTCAACAAAAAGTGTATCATTTTTG
Source organism: Polaribacter sp. (assembly GCA_030758355.1). GTDB lineage: Bacteria > Bacteroidota > Bacteroidia > Flavobacteriales > Flavobacteriaceae > Polaribacter. The sequence goes on along the minus strand of JANREL010000091.1, from coordinate 15,570 downwards.
GAAATTCAAGTCTAAAATCATTGATTTTTTCTGGCAATTATCGTCAGTTTCTATTGCGGCTCAAATAGGAGTTTTGCCACTAAGTTTGTATTATTTTCATCAGTTCCCAGGATTGTTTTTTGTGTCGAATTTGGTTATTATCCCAGCTTTAGGGTTTATTTTAATGATGGGAATTTTAGTTATTTTTCTATCAATTTTAAAAATATTACCCACATTTTTGTCAGATTTTTATGGTTTTTTAATTTCATTGATGAATGGTTTTGTCAATTGGGTTTCGAATCAAGAGGCTTTTTTATTAAAAGATATTTCCCTTTCTTTTTTGTTGCTTTTAGCTAGTTATGGGGTGATTTTTTTCGGAGTTCGTTTTTTGCAAAATTCATCTACTAAAAAAATGTTGTTCGTTTTAGGAAGTATTTTGGTTTTTCAAAGTGTCATTTTATTCGAAAAATATGAAAAACAGCATACAAAAGAGTTCATTGTTTTTCATAAAACAAAACAATCAGTTATTGGATTTCGAAATTCAAGTAAAATTGAAATTCACCACAATGCAGATAGTGTACAACAGTTAAATTTTCTTATAAATCCTTATAAAATTAATGAAGACATAGCAATATCTTTTGAAAAATTGGATACAACTATTCTTCAATTCGAAAATCAACAGATTTTATTGATTGATAGTTTGGCAATTTATCAAATCGAAGATTTCAAAAACCCACTGGTTATCATTCAAAATTCACCCAAAATAAATTTAGAAAGAATGATTGTGACGATTCAACCAAAAATGATTATTGCTGACGGAAGTAATTTCAAATCATACACCAATCGTTGGAAAAAAACCTCTCAAATAATGAATATTCCTTTTTATTATACTGGAGAATTAGGTGCTTTTCAATTAAAATATTAAGGATTTATTTTGCTTTTAAAATTCTTCTCGAATTCTTCCCAATTTATACTATTGTAGGCCTCAGTATTGAAAAAAGCCAGTACTTTTTCGAAATGTTCTTTGGATAAATACCCAGGTATTTTTTGCAATAATTCTTCTTTTTTAGTTAGAAAAATTGTGGTTGGATAGGAAAGTTTTCCTTCTAAAAAAGCTACTGCAAGTTCATGATATCCTGTTCTTCCTTGTTGTTTGAATTTGTAGGTATGCCCTTTGTATTTGATATCTTCTTTGCCTTCACCATTCAATTTTATAGCATAAAAATGTTCATTGATATAGTTTGCAATCACATTATTTGCATAGGTTTCTTTGTCCATTTTTTTACAGAAACCACACCAGTCTGTATAGACGTCAATCAAGATGGGTTTTGGGTTGGTTTTGTTCAATTCAATCGCTTTTTCAAATGAAAGCCAATTGATTTTTTCTTGAGCATTCACTGAAAATGAAATGCCATAAATTGCAAGAATGAGATGGATTTTTTTCATGTTTAGATTGTCAATGAATCAGTTGCAAATTAATAAATAATTAAAATTGCGCTGTTTTTTGTTGGTTAATATAGTCAAATTACTTTATAAATTTTAAATAAAAAAACCTCATAAATAGATTTTTTATAAGGTTTTGATTTTCATAAATAATATTAATGTACGTTTCCTAATAATTTTTTCATTAAAGGCGACAAAAGCAAAACAAGAGCTCCTGCACCCATAGAGTATAAAGCAATTAAATGAAATCCATTTGTGTAAATGGATAAAGTTTCTAATCCACCAACATTGATATCAGTACTTTCAACTGCTAATTGTTCGCCAATAAATCCTACAATTTGAAAAGCAAAAGCCGATGATAAGAACCAAACTCCCATCATAAATGAGACTATGTTTTTTGGTGATAAATCTGTAATTTTTGACAACCCAACAGGCGACATAAACAATTCACCAATAGAAATAATAAAGTACATCACCAATAAATATGCAAAAGGAACCATACCATTTTCATCCGCGTTTGCGCCACTTATCGATAAAATATAGAAACACAAACCTGCTAAAAGTAAGCCAAATCCGAACTTATAAGGCGTTCTTGGATTCAATCCTTTTTTCGCTAAAACCCCCCAAAGTAATGAAATTGGAATTGCCAAAATAATAATAAACATTGAGTTTAGTGCATTTGTTTGGCTTGCTGACATGATGCCATCTAAAGCAACGTTTCTTGACGCAAATAAGGTAATTACACTCCCTGATAGTTCATGAAAACCCCAAAAAAGGGTCATAAAGAATGTAATTAAAACTGCCATTATTAATTTTTTTCTAGCTTCTGAATCTAATTTTACCATGATAAAAATTAAATATCCTAAAACAGCAAAACCAATAAATTTAAAAATTCCACTAACATAGTTTTGTTGCCAAGAAGCTAATAAGTACGCGATTCCTGGAGCAGATAAAAATGCAATAATTGGGATCAACGTTTTTTGCGGGATTCCTGCTATCTTCTTTTCATAAACTTCTATATTCAAGGGCATTCCTCTGTCACCAAAAATATTATTTTTTATTCCACTCCAAAAGAAAATTAAACCAGTTAACATTCCAATTCCAGCCAAACCAAAACCATAATGCCATCCATATTCAGCTGCTAACCAACCACATAAAAGTGGCGCTACAAATCCTCCGATATTAATTCCCATATAAAAAATGGTGAATCCTGAATCTTTTCTAACATCACCTGCTTTGTATAAAGATCCTACGAAAGTGGAAATATTGGGTTTAAAAAATCCATTTCCAACCACAATAAAAGCCAATGCTAAAAAGAAAGCGATATCATTTTGTATTGCTAAAACAAAATGTCCTAAAGCCATTAAAATTCCACCTAAAAAAATGGAAGCCCTCATTCCTAAAATTTTATCAGATATTTGACCTCCAATAACTGTTGATGCATACACCAATGATCCATAAGAAGCGTAAACAACAGCTGTAGCAGTATCTCGTTCTGCAATAGCTTTAAATATTTCTTGAACCATATATAGCGTCAACAACGCTCTCATTCCATAGAAACTAAAACGTTCCCATAACTCAGCAAAAAACAGATAAAATAATCCTTTTGGATGACCAAAAATTTCTGGTTCCGTAGATGAAATTCTGACTTCTTTGTCTAACATAATATTTCTTTTTAGATAATTGTTTGGTTAATTTAATAAATGCTTTTCAACGAAATTCGTCATTTTGGTATATAAATTCAAACGCATATTTTTACCTTCATAAATTCCATGAGCTCTGTCAGGAACTATAAATAAATCAAATTGTTTGTTGGCTTCAATCAACGAATTGATCATTCTGTAAGAATTTTGAACATGCACATTGTCATCTCCAGTACCATGGACCAACAAGAAATTTCCTTGTAATTTTTCAGCATAATTGATGGGTGAATTTTCGTCATATCCTGCAGGGTTTTCTTGTGGAGTTCTTAAAAAACGTTCTGTATAAACAGAATCGTAAAATCTCCACGAAGTTACTGGCGCAACCGCAATTGCCATTGAAAAGATATCATTTCCTTTTAATAATGAATTTGTACTCATGTGTCCACCAAAAGACCAACCCCAAATTCCTATTTTTTCATTGTTTATAAATGGTAATTCTGCTAGTTTTTTTGCAGCTGCAATTTGATCTTCTGTTTCATATTTTACTAAGTTTAAATAGGTTGATTTCTTGAAATCTGCTCCTTTATAGCCAGTTCCACGTCCGTCAACACAAACCACAATAATCCCTTTTTGCGCTAGCATATTGTGCCAATAATCATTGGCTGCATTCCAAGAATTGCCTACTTGTTGGGATCCTGGACCTGAATATTGAAACATAAACAAAGGATATTTTTTAGTTGCATCAAAATCCAAAGGTTTTATCATCCACATATTTAATTCATTTCCATTAATTTGAATTGTAGAAAACTCTTTTGGACTCATTTTGTAACTAGCCAATTTGGTTTTCAAATCAGTATTTTCCACAATAACTTTTATTTTTTTTCCATCAGATGAGAAAAGAGAATAAATAGGAGGTTGCGTTGCTGATTGGAACGTATTGATAAAATATTGCAAATTTTTACTGAAAGCAGCACTATTTTGCCCGTCTTTTTCGCTTAATAATTTTTTGTTTTTTCCATTCAAACCAATAGAATAAACGCCTCTGTTTACTGAGCCATTTTCTACAGATTGATAGTAAATCGTCTTTTTTGCGGCATTAAATCCATAATAATTGGTTACTTCCCAATTTCCACTGGTGATTTGGTTGATGAGTTTTCCGTTAAAATCATAATGATATATATGATTGAATCCATCTTTTTCACTTGTCCAAATAAAACTGTTATCAGTTAAAAAAGTCAAATTATCATGAATATCAATGTAGGCTTTGTCAGTTTCTTCTAATAAAATAGTTGAACTGCTTTTTTGAGCATCAATTTTATATAGTTTTAAATTGTTTTGATGACGATTTAGCGTAGTTGCAACCAAGAAATTGGCGTCATTTGACCATTTGATTCTTGGAATGTATTCATAATCTCCCAGATCCATTTTTTGAGTTTTGTTAGATGAAACGTTGAATAGTTTCAAGGTAACAATCGCATTCTTTTCGCCAGCTTTTGGATATTTAAAAACTTGCTGAGTCGGATACAATTCTTTTCCAACGATATCCATTGAAAATGTAGGAACTGCTATTTCATCAAATCTTAGAAAAGCCAAATATTTGCTGTCAGCACTCCACTCAAAAGCTCTTACAAATCCAAATTCTTCTTCATACACCCAATCTGTAATTCCGTTAATGATGCTATTTTTTAATCCATCATTGGTAACTTGAATAGTCGTGTTTTTTGAAAAATCTTTGATAAAAATATTGTTGTCTTTTGCATAAGCAACTTTTTGATTATCAGGAGAAAAAATAGGTTCTTGAATGTTTTCTCCAATCAAAATAAGTTCTTTGGATGCAATGTCATATGCGTAAAAAGTACCACTAAACGAACGTCTATAAATACCATTGAAATTAGTTCCTAAAATCAATTTTGTTTCATCATTATTAAAGCTGTAAGATGAAATCGAATTCATTTCAGAAAGATCTTTACTACTCACGATGGTGGCTACTTTTTCAAGAGTTTTGTAACTGTATTTGTCAACAGTTGCCTCTTTAGTTTGTCGATTGTAGTTTAATAATGAGTAAAAATCACCATTCATAGAATTCAAAGCATTCATTCTTTCAGCTGAAAAAGTGCCATTCCAAATTTCTGTCAAACTAATTTCCTTTGCATTTTTTGTAGCTGTTTGATTGGTTTGTGCTTTTGCAGTTTCAAAAGTGAGTAACAAAAAGCTAACGAGCATCAATACGTTTTTCATAAAGTGTCTAAATTTTGTAAAAGTTTGCCAAGTTTACGAAATTATTGTCAAAAAATAGCCTTCTGTCTAATTTTACACCTTAAAAAACAGTATTATTTTATCGATTCCAAAAACGAAATTTTTTGCTTGCTTTTTTAGGACAATAAAAAAAGCTTACCAATAAAATTAGGTAAGCTTCTAAAAATAATAAGGTTAATAGTTGTTTTCTTTATTTTTTATCAACTGTTTTATTTGAAGTTTTATCCTCATCACCAATAAATAAAGGAGTTTTTCCGTCAGTAATTATTATTTTTGAATTTAATGATTTTGATAATTCTCTAAAAGCTTCAATAGCTTTTATTCTTATGATACCATCAGTCAAACCTTCAGTTAAAATAATTTGAGCATCTCTTTCTCCTTTTGCATTGATGATTTTTCTTTCTGCTTCTAATTTTTCTTGAGTTAAAACAAACTCCATTCTCATAGCATCTTGTTCAGCTTGTAGTTTTCTCTCTACTGAACTAGCTAAACCTTGAGGTAATTGAATCTGTTTCATCAATACAGCAATTAATTCAATGCCATCTGCTTGTTTTTCAAGATTTAATTTCATTTTTTCTAAAATTTCTTTTTCAATATTTGCTCTCATACCAGAATGCATGTCTTTTGCATAAAACTTGGCGCAAACATCAGAAGCAGCAGATCTAAAAACGCTGGTAATAATAGATTCATAATCTTTTCCTAGGTTTTGTAAAACGGATGCTACTTTGTCTCCATGTAATCTATGTAAAATGGATATTTCCGCATTTACACTTAAGCCTTCTTTACTTGGTAAGCTTAAAAAAAGTTTGATGTTTTTTGTTTGAGTAGATTCTTTTACAACTTTACTAATCAATGGATTGTAAAGAATTGTTCCTTGGTTTTTAACTTCTTTAGAAAATGTACCTAAAGTCTGTTTTATTCCAACTTCTCCTGGTCTTACGACTGCGCAACTAGAGCATAAAAGCCCTAAAAATACAATTGCAACGTTTGTTTTTTTCATAATTATTGGATTTTTTAAGTAGTATTAATAAAATAGTTTATTTACACACAAAGTTAATAGTAAAACAATCATATATGCAATACTTATAATTGATTTTTCTTATGCACAATCATTAAAAAAAAATAGTTTGACAGTTTGATGTTAATTTGTATTAAAATTTTATGATTTTGATGTTGAAAAGGCTTTTATGATTAAAAATATAGCCATTTTGATAAATAAAAAATGTCATAAAATTGCAATTAAAAGTCTTTTGCAAATAAGTTTAGGGTTTAAAATAGATTCATTTATATTTGTTCTCACAAGTTTACAGATATATAAATGACAAAAAATATTTCAGGGTTTTCGAAATTTTCTAAAGTTGAAAAAATCGATTGGTTATCAAAAAACTTTTTTCAAAATCCTTCAGATACTGTAAAAATTATCAAACAATATTGGAATGAAAATGAATCGTTGCAAAATTTACACGACGATTTTATAGAAAATACGATCACTAATTTTTACATGCCTTTTGGAATTGCGCCCAATTTTTTGATTAACGGAAAAGAATATGTGGTTCCAATGGTTACTGAAGAAAGTTCGGTAGTAGCTGCAGCTTCTTTGGTGGCAAAATTTTGGAGTACCAAAGGCGGATTTAAAACAACTGTTTTAGGAACCACAAAAATTGGTCAGGTTCATTTTATGTTTGCTGGAAAAAAAGCGGATTTAGAAAGTTATTTTCAGGAAAATAAAACTGAATTATTTGCTGCAACTGCTTCCATCACTAAAAATATGGAAAAACGTGGAGGAGGAATTTTAGATATTGAATTAATTGATAAGACAGACAAATTAGCCAATTACTATCAACTACATATCACTTTTGAAACCAAAGATTCTATGGGCGCGAATTTCATCAATTCGTGTTTAGAAGCGATTGCGAACAAATTTCGAAATGATGATATTGAAATTGTGATGAGTATCTTATCTAATTTTGTTCCTGAGTGTTTGGTTCGTGCGGAAGTAAGTTGTTATATCCAAGATTTAGGTGTTGAAAATCCACAAAAGTTTGCTGAGAAATTTTATCAAGCAGTGAAAATTGCTGAAATTGAACCTTATAGGGCAGTTACTCATAACAAAGGAATTATGAACGGAATTGATGCAGTTGTATTAGCAACGGGCAACGATTTTAGAGCGATTGAAGCTGGTGCGCATGCTTTTGCATCACGTTCAGGGGACTATACAAGTTTGTCTCATTGTACAATTGATGATGGAATTTTTAAATTTTGGATAGAAATTCCGTTGGCAGTTGGCACTGTTGGTGGTTTGACTTCTTTGCATCCTATGGCTAAATTATCCTTAGAAATGCTGCAAAACCCGTCAGCAAAAGAGTTGATGCAAATTATGGCTGCAGCTGGTTTGGCGCAAAATTTTGCGGCTTTACGTGCTTTGACAACCAAAGGAATTCAGTTTGGGCATATGAAAATGCATTTACAAAACATTCTAAATCAGATAGGTGCAACTAAAACTGAAAAAAATATTTTGGTTGAATTTTTTAAAAATCAAACCGTTTCACATGCAGGTGTAGTTTCAAAGTTCAATGAATTGAGAACTCCAAAAGTTGTTTGGGTTGATTTTTTAAATGAATCATTTATAAGAGAAAAATTGGGAAGATTGTCTATAGATTCTAAACCCATTTTTGGGTTGATGAATGCCCAACAAATGATTGAACATTTGAGCGCAATAACTAAAATCGCAAGTGGAAATTGGCAAGTTGTGGTGTTTGTTTCGGATGAAAAAACAGCGAGAAGAAAACCATTTTTAGATACCGAAAATGAATTGGAAATTGGCTTTAAACCAAATTTATTAGCAGAAGAACCAAATCCGTTACAATTCAAATCGATACAAGAGGCTATTGATGATTTGGTTTTTCAAATTCGGTATTTTGTGAAAGTTTTTGAGGGAAATCCAACAAAAACAGTAGTGCATCCATTTTTTGGAGAACTTGATTTTGAGTATTGGAAAAAGTTTCAGACCAAACATTTTACCCATCATTTTAAACAATTTGAATTAATTTAATGCATTTTTATTCAAACGGAAAATTATTACTTACAGGCGAATATTTGGTGTTGGATGGCGCTAAAGCATTCGCAATTCCTACAAAATTTGGGCAAGATTTACTTGTGGAAAAAATTGAAGAACCTCAAATTATTTGGGGAAGTTTTGATCTCAATGGAAACTGTTGGTTTGAAGCCATTTTTGAGTTGCCCAAATTGCGTTTGATTTCTGCAACTTTCGATTCTGATAAAGAAGGAAATGCCGAAACAATTGCCGAAACCTTGTTAGAAATTTTATCAGAAGCTAAAAAAATGAATCCTGATTTTTTAAATCAAGTAGGAGGATTTATAGTAAAAACCAAACTCACTTTTCCAAGAAATTGGGGTTTGGGAAGTTCATCAACCTTGATTAATTCCATTGCTTCTTGGGCAAAAGTGGATGCATTTCAATTGTTGTGGAATTCCTTTAGAGGAAGTGGTTATGACATCGCTTGCGCTCAAAACAATTCACCTATTTTTTATCAATTATCAGACAAAAAGCCTATGATTGAAAAAGTAGATTTTAATCCAAATTTCAAACAAAATTTATTTTTTGTCCATTTGAATCAAAAACAAGATTCAAAAAAAGGAATTGCAAAATTTAGACAAACAAAAGAAAATATTTCGCAACAAATCCATGATATTTCTGTGATTTCTGATGGATTTTTAAATGCAAAATCACTCCTAGATTTTGAAAAATTAATGATTGAACATGAAAAAATAATTAGTTCTATCATTCAACAAAAACCGGTAAAATCGGAACTTTTCCCTGATTATTTTGGCGAAATTAAAAGCTTAGGAGCTTGGGGAGGGGATTTTGTATTGGCAACAGGCAATGAAAAATCAATTGGCTATTTTAAAAATAAAGGATTTGAAACGATTCTTGGCTTTGAAAAAATGATTTTATGAATAAAATAATCATCGTTGGTGGTGGAGCTGCAGGCTATTTTACAGCCATTAATGCCAAAGAAATGAATCCTGATTTGGAAATCATTATTCTTGAAAAAAGTAGTAATGTATTGCAAAAAGTAAAAATTTCTGGAGGTGGAAGATGCAATGTTACACATGCGTGTTTTGAACCCAAAGAATTGGTAAAATTCTATCCAAGAGGAGAAAAAGAATTATTAGGTCCTTTTCATCAATTCATGACAGGGGATACGTTTGATTGGTTTGAAAATAGGGGAGTTCCTTTAAAAATTGAAGATGACAATCGTGTTTTTCCCGAGGCAAATACGAGTCAAGCAATTTTAGATTGCTTTCAAAATGCGGTCGATAAACTCGGAATTAAAGTGTTCATAAACTGCGGTGTGAATGAAGTTTATCAACAAGAAAATCAATGGGTTATTAACACAAAAGATCAAAATTTTGTTGCTGATCAATTGGTCATTGCAGCAGGAAGTTCCAACAAAGTTTGGGAGTTGTGCAAAACACTAAATCACGCTGTTATTGAACCTGTTCCTTCGTTGTTTACGTTTAATATCAAAGACGAAAGATTGACGGATTTATTGGGAATCTCAGTACCTAATGCAACTGTTGAATTGTCAGGGACTAATTTATCATCTTCAGGACCTTTGTTGATTACGCATTGGGGAATGAGTGGTCCTGCCATTTT
>JANREL010000091.1:3991-5468 GCA_030758355.1 Polaribacter sp. | reverse complement strand
CATCTTCAGGACCTTTGTTGATTACGCATTGGGGAATGAGTGGTCCTGCCATTTTAAAATTATCTGCTTTTGGAGCAAGAATTCTAGCAGAAAAAAACTATCAATACACTATTCACGTAAATTGGCTTTCAAAAGACACCAATCAAATTGTATCATTTTTACAAAAACAAAAAAAAGATTCAGGAAAAAAAACGGTCATTTTAAAATCACCTTTTCCTGAAATTTCTAAAAGATTGTGGGAGCGTTTGGTGAGTTTTTCGAATATAAAAGCGACGGATAATTGGGCTGATATGAGCAATCATCAATTAGAAAAAATAGCAAATGAACTTACTAATGGCGAATATAAAGCGAATGGAAGAACCACTTTTAAAGAAGAATTTGTAACTGCAGGTGGTGTAGATTTGAAAGAAATCAACTTTAAACGTTTTGAAAGTAAGTTGCATAAAAACCTATTTTTTGTTGGGGAAGTGTTGGATATTGATGCAGTTACTGGCGGTTTTAATTTCCAAAATGCTTGGACTGGAGGCTATATTTGTGCAAAAGCATTATCGGAAAATTAAAAATAAAATGGCAAGAACAGAATCAAACGAATTTGAAGTTGGTAAAAAAGCACCTGATTTTACCCTACAAAATACAATTGATGATACTTGGGTTGATTTACAATCATTTAAAGGAATACAGGGAACTGTAATTGTTTTTATTTGCAATCATTGTCCGTTTGTAATTCATATCAATGAAAAATTGGTGGATTTGGCAAATGAATACCAACCAAAAGGCATTGCATTTATTGCTATTAGTTCAAATGATATTGAAAAATATCCACAAGATGCCCCTCATTTAATGAAAAAAGTGGGGCAAGATTTACAGTATCCTTTTCCATATTTGTTTGATGAAAATCAAGAAGTGGCAAAAATGTATGCTGCTGCTTGTACACCTGATTTTTATCTTTTTGATACCGATTTAAAAGCGGTGTATCATGGACAATTAGATGACTCCAGACCAGGAAATGGAAAACCAGTTACTGGGAATGATTTAAAAAACGCCATGGAAAACCTATTGCAAAACAAACCGCCTTTACAACTTCAAAAACCAAGCGTGGGTTGTGGAATTAAGTGGAAGTGATTTTATTTAAGCAACCTCACCTCTATGAGGTTTTAAAGCATCTCTAAAGGTTTTCATGTCAGTTTCATCAACAATGATAAAAGCGGAAACCAACATTGGGTTTTTTTCGTGAATATCTATTTCATAAAAAGGTAACTTCTCAAGAGTTGCAAATTCTTTTAAATGGATGGTGTGATGTTTGGCCGTTTCAAGTGATTCTTCACCTCTAAAATCCCAGATTAATTTTATTTTTCTACTCATTTTTGTGGTTTTGATGATTGATAAAAATGAATAATTCCCCAGACTCAAATTGTATTTCAACGGTATTTTCTGAAGCACAGTTTCTTGTTCCAATTCTTTGTCCAAAAATTAAATC
>JANREL010000091.1:0-3891 GCA_030758355.1 Polaribacter sp. | reverse complement strand
AAAAAAACACGCAATTCTCTCATAGTGCAAAAATACAAAACACTTAACGATATATTAGCAATAAAAAAGTCATCAAAAAACGTATCTTTGCGACTAAATCTTTCACCTTGGATGCACAACAGTTTTTAGTAAACTCACCATTACAATTTATTGATAAAGCGAGTTTTACATGGCAAACACCAAGCAATATTGCGTTGGTAAAATATTGGGGAAAAAGCGAACCTCAAATTCCGAAAAACGCGTCAATCAGTTTTACGTTAAACAATTGTCATACCGTTACTACTATCGAATTTGAGAAGATTGAAAAATCGGATACTGTTCAATTTGATATGTTTTTTGAAGGAAAGAAAAAAGAGGATTTTAAGCCGAAAATCGCTAAATTCTTTCAACGAATCTCGGATTATTGTCCGTATATTTTTGAGTACAAAATGACAATTCATTCACAAAATTCATTTCCACATTCCAGTGGAATTGCTTCATCTGCAAGTGGTTTGAGTGCGATCGCTATGTGTTTAACGAATTTAGAGCAACAATTGATTCCTGCATTAAATGCAGACTTTGTCAATAAAAAAGCTTCTTTTTTAGCAAGATTAGGTTCAGGAAGTGCCAGTAGAAGTATTGAAGGACCTTTGGTTGTTTGGGGAAATCATCCTGAAATTGAAGGAAGTTCAGATTTGTTTGGTGTTACATTTCCACATAAAATTCATTCCATTTTTGAGAATTATCAAGATGTAATTTTATTGGTTGATAAAGGCGAAAAGCAAGTGTCAAGCACAGTTGGTCATGATTTAATGCACACTCATCCTTTTGCTGAAAATCGTTTTCATCAAGCAAATGAAAATCTATCAAGACTCACTAAAATCCTTCAAAAAGGGGAGGTTTCAGAATTTATCAATTTGGTAGAAAGTGAAGCCTTAACATTGCATGCAATGATGTTAACAAGCAATCCATATTTTATTTTGATGAAACCAAATACCTTGGAAATCATCCAAAAAATTTGGAAATATCGTTTAGAAAATAACAGTAATGTATGTTTTACGTTGGATGCTGGCGCAAATGTACACGTCTTGTTTCCTGAAAATGAAAAACAAAATATACTGCAATTTATTGAAAATGAACTCGCTAGATTTTGTTATAAAAATGAGTACATTTGTGATAGTGTTGGTTTGGGAGCTAAGAAATTGGCAAATCCGAATGTAAAATAAGTCAAATGAAACAAATAGTTTGTTTTTTATTCATCACGATTGGTATGTACACCAATTCATTAAATGCACAAGAAATTATTTGGCTCGATAATAGTTTCGTGGAAACCACACAAGATAAGGCCGATTACTACAGAATTAATGTAAAACTAGAAGGAGAAATCTCTTTCTATTACAAAAAAAGAACGCTTTTTAGAAAAGTTTTTTATAGCAAAAGCAAGCCAAATGGACTTTTTTATGAGTATTATGAAACCGGCGAACTCAAAGAAACCGGTGTTTATGAAAATGGTTTACGAGTAGGCATTTGGAAAGAATTCTACCAAGGAGGACAAATAAAAAGCAAAGGGAAATATACCAAAGGTGAGAAAGTTGGCATTTGGAAAATCTTTTACAAAAACGATAGGTAGGCCTAAAAAATAGTAAAAAAAATGTTAATTTGTAATTGTTAATTGGTAATTTTCGATTGAATACTAATATTTTGTATTTTTGCTTTGAAAATGAAAAATGAAAAAATGAAAAGTCCACTTTTTTATGCTAAAATTCTTCTTTTTGGAGAATATGGAATTATCAAGGATTCAAAAGGATTGGCCATTCCTTTCAACGCTTACAGAGGCGCCTTGAAAACTACTGATAATTTTGATGAATTTTCAAAAAAATCAAACGAAAATTTACGAAAATTTTACACTCATGTTGCGAATCTAAATTCGGATTTAGTTTCTTTTGATTTAGTGACCTTTCAGAAAGATTTAGATAACGGAATGTATTTTGATTCTTCCATACCACAAGGCTATGGAGTAGGAAGTTCAGGGGCGTTAGTGGCATCTATTTACGATCAATATGCAGACCATAAAATTACGGTTTTAGAGAATTTAACAAGAGAAAAATTATTGAAATTGAAAGAAATATTTTCGTTAATGGAATCTTTTTTTCACGGAAAAAGCTCTGGTTTAGACCCTTTAAATTCTTATTTGAGTTTGCCCATTTTAATCAACTCCAAAGAACATATTGAACCTGCAGGAATTCCATCTCAAAAAGAAGGAAAGGGAGCCGTTTTTTTATTGGATTCTGAGCAAATAGGAGAAACTGAACCTATGGTAAACATCTTTATGGATAAGATGAAAAACGAAGGTTTTAGAAAAATGTTGAGTGAAGAGTTCGCCATCTATACAGACGCTTGTATCGAGGATTTTTTAAAAGGAAACATAACTTCGTTGTTTGCCAACGTGAAAAGTTTATCGAAAATAGTACTTAAAAATTTCAAACCCATGATTCCTGACGCTTTTCACAAAGTATGGAAAAATGGAATTAATACGAATGATTACTATTTAAAACTTTGTGGATCAGGTGGTGGAGGTTTTATTTTAGGTTTCACTGAAGATTATCAAAAAGCACAAGAAAGCCTCAAAGATTACAAATTAGAATTGGTATATAGATTCTAAAAACAATTCATGACTTCTTTCAAAGCAAAAAGAATTATCCTAAAAATGCTGAGTTTAGTATCAATCATTAGGGGATATAACATTCTTGTTTTGATTATTGCTCAATATTTAGCATCTATCTTTATTTTTTCTCCTGAAAAATCTTTGCAGTATGTGCTTTTTGATTTGCATCTACATTTTATAATCTTAGCCACAGTTTGTGTGGTTGCTTCAGGATATATCATCAATAATTTTTATGATGTAAAAGTTGATCGCATCAACAGACCCTTAAAAACAGGATTGGATACTTTTGTAAAACAAAGCACGCGTTTGCAATTGTATTTCTTTTTGAATTTTCTTGGGTTTTTAGTTGGTTTTTTTGTTTCATGGAGGGCAGGTTTATTTTTTGCAATCTATATTTTTGCAATTTGGTTTTATTCGCACAAACTAAAAAAATATCCGTTGATGGGTTTAGTTTCGGCTACAATGCTTACAATTTTACCTTTTTTTGCGATTTTTGTGTATTATAAGAACTTTTCAAATATCATATTTGTGCATGCTATTTTCTTGTTTTTGGTAATTATGGTGCGTGAATTGATCAAAGATTTAGAAAACATAAAAGGGGCAATTGCCAACAACTACAGAACTTTTTCAGTGGTTCATGGTGAACAAAAGACCAAAAAATTATCGATTTTTTTATTATTCTCAAGTTTTTTTCCAATTGCCATTTTGTTAAGACTTCCAGAATTGAGTTTTATGCGCTATTATTTTTATGGTGCATTAGTTACCCTTTTTTTTATAGCTGTTTATTTATGGAAATCGAAAACAACAAAACAATATCAATTTTTACATAACATCCTAAAATTGTTGTTATTGATTGGAGTTTTAAGTTTGATTTTTATTGACACCTCTCTTTTATTAGAAAAAGTCATTGACAGATTGAATTAGAGGGCTTTATTTAATTACTTTTGCAAAAATTTTAATAATGGAACCAAATAAAAACTCGTCGAGAAGACGACAAGAGCCGAAAAAAAGTACGCCGTTAAACAGAAAACCTGTAAAAAAAGAATTTAGAAAAATAAAGCCAACTGTAGTGGCTGATGAATCTTTGGGAATTCGTTTAAACAAATACATTGCCAATTCAGGGGTTTGTTCTCGTAGAGAAGCAGATACGTTCATTCAACAAGGCAGTGTACAAGTTAATGGCAAATTAGTTACAGAAATGGGCTATAAAGTATTGCCAACAGATATTGTTCAGTTTGATGGAACAG